>JAAZNH010000209.1 GCA_012798365.1 Methanomicrobiales archaeon
CCCTCCAAAGAATCATGAGAGTCCTGCGACGCTTCAAGGAGCTGGCAGAGGACCTCTTCGCTGGTGGTACAGCATCGCGCTCCGGCTGCATGTAATGCAGTATACACTTCCGCAGCAGATCCTTTTGCAAAATCACAGGACTGAAACGTCCGGTCTTCCGGCAGGTGGATGATGAGCCGCGCCGGGTCGCAGTCGCGTAGTGCAAGGAGGACCGGCAGGTTGCCTGCCCCGACCGGGTGGACAGAAAGCACAACGGAATCTGCAGTCCGCAGCCATCCTTTCAGTTTTTCCAGTGCATGGGCCGGGATACCAGAGAATGGCAGTACCGGTATTACCGGCAGCTCCAGTGTTGTTGCGGTAAGATAATCGGTATCGGTGGTGGCAAGAATCCCGGCACTGATTGAGAAGTCCCTGCCGGCAAGGAACTGCAACAGCCCGGTCCCGCTTCCCCCGCCCGATATCACCAGGACATGATGCGGCCGGCAGCACAAACCCTGCCCGCCTTCAGCCCGGACGGGCACTAACCAGATCCTGCCGGTGGCCGGGTGGCGCGAAATCATGACCTCGGCACCATAAACATCCCGGATCTTTGCTGAAGTCAGCACCTCGGCGGGCATACCCTCAGCAACCAGGGCGCCGTCCTTGATCATGATGAGCCGGTCGCAGTACATGGCCGCGAGGTTGAGATCATGGAAGACCCCGATAATGGTTTTGCCGGATGCAGCGAGATCACGCATGAGCGACAGGATCTGGACCTGGTGGGCAAGGTCGAGGTGGGATGTTGGTTCATCCAGGAGGATGACCGGCGTGTCCTGGGCAAGGGCACGGGCAATCAGCACCCGCTGCCATTCCCCGCCGCTCAGGGTCCGGATGGACCGGCCGGCAAGATGCGCAATGCCGGTCTCTTCCAGGACACGATGGCAGCGGTCATAGTCTTCAGGCACCAGGGAGGCAAACCTGCTGGTCCTTGCATACCGGGCCATGAGAACAACCTGCAGCACGGTAAAGGAGAACGGCCGTGCCTCGTCCTGCGGCACAAAACCCAGCCGGGTCCCGAGCTCTGCGGGCGAATAATTCCGGATATCCTGCCCCTCAAGTTCCAGGGTGCCACGGGAAGGCAGGACGCGGCTGATGGCCCGCAAAAGCGTGGTCTTGCCCGACCCGTTCGGCCCGATGATGCCGGTGAAGGTTCCGGCTCCAAAGGAGCAGCTGACCGCCCGGAGGATCTCTTTTCCGGGGTAGCCGGCATGGAGGTTTTCGATGCGGACCATGAGGGAGTCACTCATGCTGCACTCTCCCGCTGGTACACCAGCCAGATAAAGAACGGCGCCCCGATAAACGCGGTGATGATCCCGACCGGGAGATCCGAGAAGAAGGTTCTCGTGATTGTATCAGAAATGACCAGCAGGATCCCCCCGGCAAGGATGCAGGCCGGTATAACGACCCGGTTATCCGGCCCAAGGAGCATCCTGACCACATGCGGGGTGACAAGTCCGATGAACCCTATTGAGCCGGCAACCGAGACCGCGCCCCCGACAAGGAGGGTGCTGCCTCCCAGGACGATCCACCGTGCCCGGGACGCATCGATACCCAGGTGCGCTGCGGTCTCCTCGCCAAGCGAGAGCGCATTGAGATCCCTGCCCATGAGAAAGAGGATAAGACCGGCAGTGATCAACAAGACCCCGGATAAGGCTGCATCCTGGTACGAAGCATTCCAGAACCCGCCCATGAGCCAGAAGAGGATCTGGTGGACATTCTCCCCGGCGATTGCGATGAGGAAGGAGACGATGGCAGAGAAGAAGAAGGAGACGGCAATGCCGGTCAGCAGCAGGGACTCAACAGAGATTACGCCCCGGCGGCCGGCAATCGCCCAGACGACAAGGATAGCAAGAACCGCGCCGGCCCAGGCAAAGAGCGGGACAAAGAGCCCCCCAAGGAACACAATGGCAATGGATGCGCCCAGCGCCCCGCCGGACGATGTGCCGAGGATATACGGGTCGGCCATCGGGTTTTTAAACAGGGATTGCATGGCAGCGCCGGCAACTGCCAGGCCTGCCCCGATAAAAAACGCTGCAAGGACGCGGGGGAACCGGATTCCCCAGATGATCTCTGCTGATCCCGGATTTGTCAGGACCAGTCCAAAACCGGACGGTCCGGTGATGGTACTGAGGACAATTGTCAGCAGTGTGACGGTAACCATGCAGGCAATTATCAGAGCAGAACGTGTCATGGATTCAACCCTCCCGAACCGTGTTTCCCCCACGGAACGGGATACAGGGCAGATCCCGTCTCATTGGCGTGGAGGAACCTCCGGTGGTAGTTTTGCAGGACCGTATCCGGATCCACATCAGCAAACTGATCGGGATAGACTGCCTTTGCCAGGTATACCATCCCGACCGGGGCATGGGGACTGAAGAGGAAATTCCCGTTTACAACAAATACCCGGTTCTCTTGTGCAGCCCGCATCGTGGAAAGACCGGGCCGATCACGCAACCGGGCATATTCCCCCTCCATCGTCTTGTCATTATCTGGTATGATACACTTGATAATAAAATCTGGATCGCGTGTCACGAGCCATTCATTGCTGATCCGGGTCGCATTAAAAAAGACCTGCCCGGAAAGACTGTGGCAGTTCAGCATCGTGATAACTGAGTCTGCAGCAGAAACGTTCCCGTACGCAACATAATCCGAATACGATTCTATGTAGATCACCGGGCCGGAACCGCGCCCCCCATGAATACGGCTGCTGACCAGTGCCAGGGTCTCTTCACAGAACATGGCATATTCCCGGGCTTTGTCATCATGCCCGGTCAGGGTCCCCAGTTCGCGGGCGATCTTTGGGAGGTCTCCGGCTTTATGGGACTCTACAGGTACAGCGCGGATACCGGCAGCTTCCCATGTTCCTGCCGTGGCCGGGCGCATTGCAGAGATGAACATCACCATGTCCGGTTTCAGTTCCAGGATCCGCTCGTTGTCCGGTCGTTTCGCATCCCCGACACTGACCGCGTTGGGCAGAAATTGCAGGAGTTCCGGCTGGTTCTGGACAAGCGATTCCGGCACACCTATGACATGATCTCCTGCCCCGATAATGACCAGCAGTTCTGCGGTATCGCTGGAGAGGCAGATAATGCTGGGCGAGGGTACGGAGTCATTTCTCTCCGGCAGGTTTTTTGCATGCACGGACGTGCATCCGGTGAAAAGAACCATGAACAGCACTATTCCTGCGGTAAAAAGGAAAAATACCGGGGTGATTCCGGATTCACTCTGCCAATGGATTGTGCCGCGCATAGGTCAGGATGGTGATACCCTTTTTCCTCTCTCTTACGAAGATCCGCAGACCCGGGTGCGTTCATAATCCAGGACAAACCGGATGAATGCACCCGGTTCCTCACAAGAATCATGCACAAGGGTCTGCTCGGTTTCCTCGTCAGACCGGAACATTCTGATGCTTTTTCTCTCATGCGGGCTCGTGTGGTACTTGACCTCGAGAGGATTTTCATGACCGTGAATTCCCGGCATACGGGAATAATTGTACGCAAACGCGACTGCCCATTCCTTCTCCTGCATGTCGACGTATACGGTGCTCACCAGGGGCCGGTTGTGGTGCCGGATCAGCACCTGGTTTTCAAACTGCTCGATCGTCTTCCTCATTGTATCATCCGGGCGATACCCGAAATATCGTGCCATTTACATTCCTCCCGTTTTTTATCGTTCTCACGGAACAATCGTGATTTCAGATTTCGCAATCATTTTTCCCCGCGGATCAACCAGTTCAACCCAGAAGGTCTTGCCGACATTGGCTGAATTGTTGAACCATGCGGTATATGCTGAACTTGGCTGGAGCCAGGGGCCTTCGTGGTACGGAGGATCGATCCGGGCAATATCTCCCGCACGGAATGTCTTGACCCCGATTCCACCGTTTTTCTTCAGCCACGCCGTATTGGTGCTGTCAACAACAGAAGTCAGATTGACAACATCAACGGAATGGGTGGATGTGCCAAATGATTCCGCCGGATGAACGAGGATCTTTACCGTGGGAGTACCAATCGGATCGCCCCCGGTATGCTCGATAGTGAATCCTTCAGTGATACTGTATTTCCCCTGGATGGTAACCTGGGGTGCTTTGGTGGTTTCCTGGGATAATCCCCCGGAGAACGCACTGACCACTGCCGCGATAATAATCGTCACAACCAGCATCAGCATAACGCCGACAACCGGAGAGACTGCTTCCTGGGTAGATTGCCTCATCATTCAGCTCACCACATTAACATCCTGGCTGAAGATCATTTTCCCGCTTGGTGTGTGGATCAACCGGACGCTGACAGTATCGCCGGTCCGGAGGTGATACCATTCGCGTCCCAGGACCGCCTGCATCCCGTCCATGTCGGTATCATAATCATAGACGCTGCCATCGGTATACCTGAAGCGGGTCGAAGGACTGACACCATAGCCGGCGGACATCCCGGCGGGGCTGCTGTGCATCCGTGTCCCGATCATGAGGGTGTAATTGCCGTACATCTGGTCGGGGAAGTGACTCATGACTGCACTCTGGTTGACACCCGGGCCATAACCTTCCGGACCCTGGTACTTGTTATCGCTGAAGTGGGTGTTGGCAAATGACGAGGCACTCACATTGGGGCCGGTCACGCGCACACCCCCTTTGGTTCCATCGGCTGCTTTCCATGATGTGACCAGTTCAACATCTTTTGTCGGAACCGGGTCGGAGGTGCCGGTAATGGCGAGATCGAACATACTGTTCTGCCATGTTCCGCCATTGATAATCTTACACTGAGCCGAGATCTGGGGAGCTTTCTGTTCCGGAGAAGTAAGACCTCCGGCAAAAGCACTCACGACTGCTGCGATAATGATCACAACGACAAGCATGAGCATAACCCCGACAACCGGGGACACTGCTGCATCTGTCCATTTTTCCAAAGTATTCTGTTCCATATCATCCTTCCATTTTTGGGGCATTCCTGCCGGGGGATTCCCTCGGGCAGTTCCCGATTGCTGTGATTATACAAGTAAAATTGAGATAAAACTATTTTAATTGATCAAAGGAACCTTAAGATTCGTAACATGAAGTGTTATGCCATGAAAACACAAGGACATTTTTTTCAATTTCCCGATACCCGCGCATTCTATCAGGAAGGAATCAGCGTCAGCCGGGCTGAACGGATCCCCCGCCGCCCCATGAGCTGCTGTTCCAATGCCCTGAACCGTGCAACGTCTCCACGGACCAGGATAATCTCAAGACCTACCTCTCCGGCCATGTGGGCATGAAACGAGGTATGAATAATCTCCTGGAATTCGTTTTTCAGGGTCAGCATTGACGGGCGGGCACTTTTCTGCCCGGTCTCAAAAATGACGGTTATCATTCCCTGCTGGACAAGAACCGGCGCGTTTTTTGATCCGGTTGTGGCATTCATCATCACGGCTCCCCCCTGGCAACCAGGTTCAGCTGCATGTTATTGTGGAGGAGGCGATCCTGGCGGGTGAACCGGGTTGTTATTTCGTGAACACGGAAATTTGTTCGGGCCGGATGATCCTGCTCAACCGGCGCCTGTGTACCTGGGTACCTGCGTGAAACTGGTATGCGGGGATAATTTGCTTCCCGGACTATCATAGTTGATCATAACAGGTTCTGTATTCCAAATATTTAAACTATACAACAAAATTTGTTTTAAGACAAGGAAAATTGTTTATGGTGATGGATCAGGCCAGTAAAAAGCCTGGCAGGACTGGATTTCCGGGATGGATATTATCGCCCCGGTTTTGCCCGGAACGGAACCAGAAATGTTCCGAATTCGTTCTCCACCACAAATGAATCCACGCCATACACCGAATTGATGCAGGCCGGATTCAGGATCTCCTGCGGTTTACCATACCCGGCCATCGTCCCCTGCCTGAGAACTACAACCGTGTCCGCGTACCGGTATGCAAGATTCAGGTCGTGAACCGCAATGATCATGCCGGTTCCCCGTTCCCAGGTCAGCTCCCGCATGCTCTCCATCACTTCGATCTGGTACCGGATGTCAAGGGCGCTGGTAGGCTCGTCAAAGAGGAAGAGCTGCGGGTCCTGCGCCAGCGCCCGGGCAATGAAGACCTTCTGGCGCTCTCCCCCGGAGAGCTGGTCCATATAACTGCCGGCCAGATGCGACATCTCCAGGGCATCGAGTGCAGCCTGGACGCGGGAAAGATCCTCATCGGACACGGACCACCTGATATGCTGGCGCCGGCCTAAAAGGACCGCTTCGAAAACGGTTGAATAGTGTGTGTAGGTAAAATGTTGTGGCACATACCCAATCATCTTTGCAAGATCGACCGGGTCCATCTTCCGGATATCCTTACCATCAATCGTGATCGTCCCCGAAGTCTGGTCATGGATCCCGGCGATGGTCTTAATCAGTGTGGACTTGCCGGACCCGTTGGGCCCGACAAGCGCAACAATCTCGGCACTTCCCAGGGAGAGCGAGATCGCGTCAAGGACTTTTTTATCGCCATATACCTTGCTTAGGTTTTCGATGACCATCTCCATGACACACCTCAGTAGAGCCCCCGGCCCCGGGCCCGCATAATCAGTACCAGGAAGAACGAACCGCCGATGATATACATGATGATCCCGACCGGGATCTCTACCGGGCTCATAATGGTCCTGGCTGCTGTATCGGAAATGAGCAGGATGGCAGCCCCCATCAGTGCCGAGCAGGGGATCAGGTACCGGTGATCGCTCCCGATAATCAACCGGCAGATATGCGGCCCCATAAGGCCGATGAACCCGATGATGCCGGTGAACGCAAGGCAGCATGATGCAGCAAAGGTCGAGATCATAAGGCCCGACAGCCGCAGGCGTTCAACGTTGATGCCAAGGTTCCTTGCCACATCATCTCCTGCCGAGAGTGCGTTGAGGTCCCAGGACATCCGTTCCAGCAGGATAAAACAGGCCAGCACCAGCGGGACAAGGATGAGAACAACATTCCAGCTCGCACCCCACATCCCGCCCATGAGCCAGATCATGAGTTCGCGCAGCTTCTCGTTGTTCGTCACGTACTTTAACGCCATCACCCCGGCAGTAAAGAGATACCCTATCACAACACCGGCAAGGATCAGGGTTGACTGGCTTGTGCCCCGGGACCGGGAGATCCAGTATACAAGGAGCATAGACAGCCAGCCAAAAACGAATGCGGACACGATGATAAACAGATCATAACTGACCAGGAAGAGGCCGGCAACAAGTCCCGGTCCCAGCACGATTGCAAGAGCTGCCCCGAACGAGGCAGCTGACGACATGCCCAGCGTGAAGGGGCTGACCAGGGGGTTGCGCAGGAGCCCCTGCATGACGGTCCCGGCAACTGCGAGACTGATTCCGGTGAGAATGGCGAGGAAGATCCGCGGGAGACGAAAACCCACCACGATCAGTTCCGCCTGCGGGTTTGCCGGCGCGGGTATCGTGAAGGGGATGGCATCATACCATGCACCTGCGGCAGGGAGACACTGGTGAAGGAACCCCCGCAGTGCCACTTCAGAGGAATGACCAATGGCAAGTATCGTATCCTGCGGCGATATGGCGACGGTCCCGATTCCTGCTGAAATAATTATTGCCGCCATGACAAGGATGGCCAGCCCGATGATGAGCCCGATGCGTCTTGTGCTCCCGGCGGCGTAGAGTGCATGGACGGTTGGAGCGGGGGTATTCTTTCCTAAAAGAGATGCCATGTGTTTTTTTCTCCCGGTTGGTACCTATCCGTTGCAGGGGGTTTGCATGCCGGCACCTTTTTTTTGTACAGAAAGGATCTTTGCCGGATCCTGTTTCCTGAACTGTTGGAACTTGACGCAGAAATACTTTTATTGTAATTTTTTATTATTACGTAAGAAAATTTTACAAATTTCGACATATCAGAAATGCCGGCCGCGGTCGGACAAGATCGAAAAGAACGCGAGATACCCTATATAGCCATCTCAAGTGATTTGTTATTCCTGATAGCAATGGGTGAGATAATTAGGAATCTGCATTTGCGACATGGGGAGGAAATCATGGCAAAGATTCAAGCGAACCCCAGACACTCACAGTACATGAGTGGACGGTACCCGGAACAAGGAGCCTGACTAACAATGAGTCCTGCAATCGAAACCAATTCCCTTACCAGGCATTACGACACCCTCTGCGCTGTCGATGACCTCACACTGTCGGTCAACAACGAGATCTTTGCGCTGCTCGGGCCCAATGGATCCGGCAAGACAACCACGGTGCTCATGCTCACCACGCTCCTCCGCCCGACAAAAGGCTCGGCAACCATCTGCGGCCATAACATTACCACGGAATCAGCGCAGGTCCGGAGCCGGATCAGTTACGTGCCGCAGGACATGGCAGTCGACATCCGGCTCACGGGCCGCGAGAACGTGCTCCTCTTTGCAAAACTCTACGGGGTCAGCAGCCCGAAAGACCGGACTGATGAAGTGCTCGCTGTCATGGACCTGACCGACCGGGCTGATGACATGACAAAGACGTATTCGGGAGGGATGCGGCGCCGGCTTGAGCTGGCACAGGCGCTGGTGCATGAACCCGAGGTACTCTTCCTTGACGAACCCACGCTGGGCCTTGATGTTGCAGCGCGCAAGAAGATCTGGGGGCATATCCACGGGCTGCGCCAGAAAGGGATGACAATCTTTGTCACCACGCATTACATGGACGAGGCCGACCAGTACTGCGACCGCGTCGGGATCATCAACCGCGGAACCATCACAGCGCTCGGTGCGCCAAAGGAGCTGAAAGCCCGCCTCATGAAAGATGTCATCACGGTTACCGGAGAGGGATCGTTCCCTGGGTCCGACATGGATGGCGTCGTTTTCGTTGGCCGGAAGGGAAACGAACTGTCATTCACGGCTGAAAACGGGAGAGTGGCTCTGCCACAGGTAGCTGAAAACCTGGCAAAGGCCGGCTTCTCCATCCATGCAATGTCGCTGCACGAGCCTACGCTCGATGATGTTTTCCTGCAGGCCGTGGGAAAACAGGAGGAACCTCATGGGTTTGAGGAAGGGAAGTTCCGGATCATGTTGCGGAGGCGGAAATGAGAGGCATACTGGCGTATATGGAGCGGGACTTTTTAAAATGGTCCCGTGGCAGGGTAGCGGTGATATCTGCACTTATCATGCCGGCGGCATGGCTCGTCTTTGTCGGCCTGGCCCTGCCGGTCAGGTTCACGGGAAATTATCTTGATTTCATCACCCCGGGGATTCTGGTCATGACAATGCTGACCGCGGGCCTCTCGGGGGGAACTCTTTTGATGTTTGACAAGATCCTGGGATTCCTGAACAAGTTCCTTGCCATGCCAACCCCCCGCGAGGATATTCTCATCGGCAAGATCCTGTTCATCACCGGCCGCGGGCTTATCCAGAGTACGATCATCCTTGTCATCGCGATCCTGATAGGTGCAACCATCCTCTCACCGCTCCAGTACGTCCTGATTTACCTTGTGCTGTTCATATTCGGGTTCCTGATTGCGACATTTGCGACAACAATTGCGCTGTATCTTGATGATCATGATTCCTATTCGGCGTTCAACACGATGATTTCGATGCCGCTCTTTTTTGCGTCAAGTGCCCTGATGCCCTACAGCGTCATGCCCGCCTGGCTGGCCACAGCAGCCCGGCTCAACCCGTTAAGCTACGCAATCGATGCGGTTCGGGACGTTGGAGCCGGCACGGTCCCGGCCCTGCCCGTCCTGCTGCTGGTGGTGCTGGCAGGAATTATCCTGGGTACCTGTATGTATGTATTCCGTCGTGTGACGATC
>JAAZNH010000210.1 GCA_012798365.1 Methanomicrobiales archaeon
CCATCGGCCGGGTGGAGTATCCATCACGCAAGGTCACCCTGGCACAGGATGCTGCCAGGAGAGGGACCCGTACCCTTGCACTCCATGAAAAGCTCGATCCACACTGCGGCCTTATCCAGTTCTTTCCCGGCATGTCACCGGATATCCTGAAGGCCTATGAGGGATACCATGGGCTTGTCATCGCCGGAACCGGCCTTGGCCACACCAGCACCACCCTCATCCCGCAGCTCAGACACCTTACCGACAGCGGCACCCTCGTCATCATGACCTCCCAGTGCATGCATGGCCGGGTCTGCGACCGGGTTTATGACACCGGCCGCGACCTGTTGAATGCCGGTGTTATTGAAGGGGGCGACATGCTTGCGGAAGTCGCGCTGGTGAAACTGATGTGGGTGCTTGGAAACGAGCCGGACAAGCAAAAGGCGGCTACACTGATGCAGGAGGATCTCAAAGGTGAATGCACACGGAGGAGCGCCCATGGATTATAAAGCACTCGGCCTTGTTGCCGGTATCGAGATCCACCAGCAGCTGGACACCAAAGAGAAACTCTTCTGCCACTGCTCCACAACGCTCCGCGAGATCGGTGAACACAAGGGAGAATTCTCACGCTATCTCCGGGCAACCGTAAGCGAGATGGGCGAGATTGACCGGGCTGCCAAAGAGGAGATGAAGAGCGACCGGATGTTCCAGTACTATGCGTACGACACCACCTGCCTTGTGGAGAACGATGAGGAGCCCCCGGCACCGATGAATGATGAGGCCCTCTCGATCTGTCTCACCATAGGAAAGATGTTCGGGATGACACCGGTCCCGCAGGTCCATACCATGCGAAAACTCGTCATTGATGGATCGAATACCAGCGGGTTCCAGCGCACCGCACTTGTTGCATTCAGCGGGGCTTTGCCTGACGGGGGTCAGATCGAAACGATCTGTCTTGAGGAAGAGGCAGCCCAGCGGGTCAAGGACGAGGTCTTCAGCCTCGACCGGCTGGGAATCCCGCTTATCGAGATCACCACCGCCCCCTGCATGCATACGCCAGAGGATGTGCAGAAGGTAGCGGAATATATCGGAATGGTGCTCCGTTCCACGGGGAAGGTGAAGCGGGGTCTTGGCACGATCCGGCAGGATGTCAATATCTCGATCGCTGCAGGAGCCCGCGTTGAGATCAAGGGTGTACAGGAACTCGACCTCATTGCGGAGGTTGTCCGTCGCGAAGTGCAGCGGCAGCAGAACCTGCTTGCAATCCGGGACGAACTGAAAAAACGCGGTGCATCCGTGGATGCAACAGCAGGTATTGAAGTAACTGCACTCTTTAAGGATACCCGGTCCACAGTCCTGAAAAAAGCAAAGAAGATCCATGCTATTGTCCTGAAAGGATTTGCCGGGCTTGTCGGACGGGAAATCCAGCCGGAACGCCGGCTCGGGAGCGAAATGTCGGATTATGCCAAGAAGTGCGGGGTGGGGGGTATCTTCCATACCGATGAACTTCCGGCCTACGGCGTCACCGCGGAAGAAGTTGCTCTCCTGCGATCACACATGCATGCCGGGGAACAGGACTGCATCATCCTCGTTGCCGGCGCAAACGAGAAGCAGGCATCCTGCGCCATCAGCCAGGTAATTACCCGCGCAAGAATTGCCCTCTCGGAAAAAGCCGTTCCCGAAGAAACCCGGAAGATGCTCGAGAGCGGAAGCACTGCCTATATGCGCCCGCTGCCGGGAGCCGCCCGCATGTATCCGGAAACCGATGTCCTGCCAGTGGTTATCGACGCCAGACGGTGGGATGCCGTGAATATCCCGGAGCTTCTTACGGCAAAGGCTGAACGGTTCGTTGCGACATTTGGTATCGAGAAGAATTACGCACTCCAGCTGGCAGCATCGGAAAAACTTCCCCTCTTTGAGCGGGCAATACAGGAAGGTATCAAGCCCAAACTTGCTGTTTTCACCATCCTTTCCACAACAACAGAACTACGCAGGGACGGGGTCGATGTAGCAAAGATTTCTGACCAGGCGTACCTGGATACCTGGCACGCGGTCGAGTCCGGAAAAGCCGCGCGGGAAGCAATCCCGGATCTCCTCCGCAGCATTGCTGCCGGCACCACATTCTCAGAGGCGCTGGGCGCGCTTGCACCCGCGGTTTCCCGGGAAGAACTTGAGCGGATTGTCCGGAAGATCATTGCAGACCGCAGGGACTTTATTGCCCAGAAGGGCAAAGGTGCCCTCGGCCCGCTGATGGGTGTGGTGATGGCAGAGGTGCGCGGGTCCGTTGACGGGAAGGTTGTCAGCGAGATCCTTAAAAAGGAGATCGATGCAGCGATCACCCCGGAATAATTACCCTCATGAATCATTTTTGCCAGATCTGGATCCGGAACAGGCGCGAACCTTTATGAGTGGGGCAGCAGAATTACATAAGGAGTTTAAGTATGGGTAAAACAGTAACAACCCTCTGGGCACAGGTTAAAGGCGTAAAGAGCCAGATCAGGCTCGTACCCAAGAAAGAAGGCGAAGCAAAGACCCCCGGACCGAACCAGCGGTTCAAGGCCGGCGCAAATGTGAAACAGATCGACCAGATGGCAGAAGCCATGGGCGGCCGCGGCGGGTCACGCGGCGGCAGGGGCGGAAGGCGCGGCGGCGACCGTTCCGGCGGATCAGGCATGAACGAGTCCACAGCAAACCCGATGATCCGCAGGCGCATGAAGCGGGCAAAGATTTCAGCGCTCGGCGTCAAGGCAAAATCAGGCCGGTAATCTATTACCATAGTGCCCGTAACGGGTAGGGATTCACCCAAACCCCGGTTTTTATTGTCCCTGAACGATCAGGGATATACTTTTTAACGTACGATCACCGTTGAACAGAACCCTATTTTACCAGAGAATTCCCATGGTGTGTATGGATCTTCCAACCGCAGTCAAGAGTTACCAGTTCGGAGAACGGGCTAAGTCAGAACTTATTGTGTCCTCCCAGTTGTGCATTGCACTTACCAGCTTTTCGGAGCAGGAGAAGGCTGGCGGAAAGCGGATGCTTCTCCTCCTTCTTGAGCAGGTACGCAGTGAGGTCCTGTTTGCGCACCGTAGCACAGGCAGCGCAGAGTTCAACAAAGCGGTTGGTTACCTCAATGATGCGATCTCTCTTGTCGAGAGCAACCAGCCCGAACAGGCAACCCAGAAGATCAGTATGGCCATCAGTGCTGCAACAACCCCGGCCCAGGAGGCCTGGGAGGCATTAAGCAAACATGGACTCCTCTGAGTTCTTCGGGTTCCTGACCCAGCGTTCATCGGTCAGGCACTATTCGGATACCCCGCTTTCCGATGCTGAAATCCAGTACCTGCTGGACTGTGCCAGTACCGCACCGACCGCAGGAAACCTTGAAGCATGGGACGTTGTTGTTGTAACAGAAAATGAGGTTCGGTTTGCCCTTTCAGCGGCAGCTTATGACCAGGAGCATGTGGCACAGGCTCCGGCAATCGTGGTTGTCTGTGCAAACTACATCAGGTCAATGTCGCAATACGGGGAAAGGGGAATCCTCTTTGCGGTACAGGATGCAACTATAGCTTGTACCTATATCATGCTGGCAGCCCATGCTGCAAAACTGCAGACCTGCTGGACGGGAGCTTTCGATGAGGATGCGGTCCGGGAAATCCTGGAACTGCCCCAGCATGTCCGCCCCATCGCCCTTTTGGCTGTCGGAAAAGGGCACCCGCCTTCCGGGCTCACAGAGCGCATGGCCGTAGATGAACACATTCACCGCGAGAGTTGGTAAGGAGAAAAATTATGCCGGATTTTCTGGTAACCCTTGAATCTGCCTGGTATCTCAAGGACGTAAAGTCGCTTGACGATGCGATTGGAATTGCAATCAGTGAAGCAGGAAAGCGCTTAAATCCTCAGGCAAAATACGTGGAAGTTGATGCAGGAATGCTGACCTGCCCGTACTGTGAGCAGGAATTGTCAAGCGCGATCGTTGTTGCGGATACTGCGCTTGTCGGACTTGTCCTTGAGATGAAAGTCTTCCGTGCAGAATCGGCTGAACATGCCGGCAGGATCGCCAAGTCCGTTATCGGCAAAGCCCTCCGCGAGGTTCCCCTGAAATTGCTTGAAGTGCGGGTGCTTGAAGAATGATCCATGTTGTCGGCCATACCGCTGTTGACCATATTTCAAAAGTTGCCCACCTGCCCGAAAAGAACTGTTCGACCCACATCACGGACCGGCAGATCTATTACGGGGGCGGCGCGGCGAATATCGCAGCAGGAATTGCAAGCCTCGGCGGTGAAGTAACCCTTGTTTCCTGTGTGGGAGGAGAATTTGCCGGCAGCGATTACGACCAGTGGCTTCGAAAACTCGGGGTCCACCAGCAGTTCTTTGTTGTCCCGGAAGCCCATACCCCGACTGCATTCATGTTCACGGACGAAGCAGGAGACCAGATGACATTCTTTGAATGGGGTGCTTCAAAAGCCTTCAATAAATCGGAAGCGCCGGACCTCCCCTTCGTTCACATGGCAACCGCAGATCCCGAGTTCAACTGCCGGGTGGCAGAACGGAGCGAGTTTGCGTGTTTCGATCCCGGGCAGGACGTTTTCTGGTACACAAAAGAGCAGCTCGACGCTATCCTTTCCAATATCAATATCCTGTTTGCAAACCAGCACGAGGTTGCCCACATGTGCCGCACCCTCAATACCTCACGCGAGGCCCTGGTAAAACGGGTCGGGACTGCAATTTTCACCATGAGCGGGGATGGCAGCACACTCTATTCCCATGGCAAAGAGCATTTCATACCCGTTGTCCCGGTCCAGTTAGCAGATCCGACCGGGGCTGGTGACTCGTACCGGGCCGGGTTCCTGACTGCGTATATCCGCGGGTATTCCCCGGAAACGTGCTGTAGGATCGGTTCAGTCACGGCATCATTCGTGGTTGAACATGTCGGATGCCAGACGCACCTTCCGACATGGCAGATGATGAAAGAACGGTTCACCCGGCATTTCGGGGAACTCCCCCAGCCGGAACACCGGTGAGAGCATGGCATGGGCTGCACTGACTTCAGGAGGAAAGGACTCAATCCTTGCCTGCCAGAAGGCCATTGATACTGGCAAAGAAGTGCAGTACCTGGTTACCGCCCGGCCCAAAAACCCGGATTCCTACATGTTCCACTCGGCAAATCTCGATGCTGTCCCGGTAATCGCAAAATCTGCCAATATTGAATATGTTGAGATTACAACACACGGGCGCAAGGAAGAGGAACTTGCGGATCTCGAATCGGGGCTTGCGGCACTGGAAATTGAAGGTGTCATCGCCGGCGCTGTTGCATCGGTGTACCAGGCTGAAC
>JAAZNH010000211.1 GCA_012798365.1 Methanomicrobiales archaeon
AGCCCTTGACAAACGACTTCTTGTTCTCATCATCATTGTTGAGGTATTCGGCAAAGAGCCCGACCGGGCGGGGGTCAAGCTTGATGGCGAGCCGGCCTTCCTCGTGAAGCCCGACCGGTTTGCCATGGTCATCGTGGAGCTCGATATGCCAGCCTGGGGACGGTTTCCCCATGGAACCGAACTTCGGGGTCATACCAGGGAAGGTGCCGATGCAAAGGACGGTCTCGGTCTGGCCGTAGCCTTCGAAAATGGTGAGGCCGGTCGCATCCTTCCAGGCCTTGATGACCTCGGGGTTGAGCGGTTCGCCGGCACTGACACAGTGTCGGAGCTCGGTGAAGTCGAACTTATCAAGGTCAGCGAGGATCAGCATCCGGTAGATGGTCGGGGGACAGCAGAAGGTCGTCACGCCATACTTTTCGATGAGCGGCAGGATCTCGGTTGCATTAAACCGGCTCCGGATATCGTAGACAAAGATCGCCGCCCCTTCGATCCACTGGCCGTAGAACTTGCCCCACGCACTCTTGGCCCAGCCGGTGTCAGATAGGGTGAAATGAAGATCATTGACACGCAGGTCGTGCCAGAACCGGGCTGTGACGATATGGCCCAGCGGGTAGCTGTGGTTATGCACCACCATCTTGGGTTCGCCGGTCGTGCCAGAGGTAAAGAAGATGACCAGCGGATCGGTGCTCCGGGTCTTCTTGGTCCCGGGCATGGTGATGATCTTGGACGATACAGGGGCCGGGTAATCCAGCTCAACCGGGTAGCTGATCCAGCCGGAGCGTTTTGCATCAATTAAAAGTTTGCAGGTCAGCGACGGGCACTCCTTTGCAATCGCCTCGATCTTCTCGGCATGCTCCTCCATCGTGATGATCATCTTGATGTCGGCAATATTGATCCGGTACTTCAGGTCCTTGGGCGTGAGCATCGTCGGAGCGGGGCAGTATACTGCACCGCGCTTGATCAGGGCGATGGTGAATGTCCACCACTCGGGCACCCGGGGAAGCATGATCATGACCTTGTCGCCCTTGTTCACACCATACTTGATCATCATGTTGACAATCTGGTTCGAGAGGCGCATCAGGTCCCAGAACGTATAGCGTTTTTCCACACCTTCCTGGTTCACCCAGATCATGGCAAGCTTGTTCCGGTCCTTGTTAGCCCAGGCATCGATGACATCAAACCCGAAGTTGAAGTACTCGGGCACATCGATCCGGAAATTCCGGTACATCTCGTCATAATCAGGAATATTGTGGTGATCCTGTGCCAGCACCGCACCATGGCAGGGTAAAACCGTGGCGCCGGCCGTACCGGACCCGCCATTGCCGCCAAGACGTGAGGAGCAGCTTTCGCTGATCCATTCCGAACGTGACATCTTGCGCTTCAGGCACTCCCGGTCAACCCGTTCGGTTAGTGTATCTTCCATTGTTACGGAGTATCGCACCATACAGATCCATTTCGTGGTGCATTTATTACGCTTTTCGATCGGTTTCTGCACCACAAAAGAACGCACCGGGAGTTCACGGCGGAGTGCTGATCGGCAAAAAGAATCGCTGTTAAAAACGCGGGAACGGGAACGTACCGTGATAAAACCGGAATGGAATCTGAATACGCGGGGTGATAGTATCCAATCCCACGCTCAACCAGGGAGTTAAAAATAGGCCGGCATCTGGATCTGGAAATTTTTTTGGCTGAGTGCCGCGCAGGGATCTCATGCAGGGGTTCCGGCCGGATTCCTGGAAACAGCACAATAATGGAACACGGCACCACCTCCTCGAAGAATACAGGAGGAGATGCCACTCAAACGGTACGGGAAAAAAGGGAGCGGGATCAGGGGCTGTCCATGTACTTCTTCAGTTCCCGGGACCGCAGCTCATTGCGCCGGATCTTGCCGGAGATGGTCTTGGGCAGTTCCGGAATGAACTCGATCTCGCGCGGGTACTTGTAGGGTGCAGTGGTCTTCTTGACGTAATTCTTGATGTCACGGACAAGGGATTCCGAGGGTTCATAGCCCTTGTTCAGGACAACGAATGCCTTGACAATGACGCCGCGGATCCGGTCCGGGGAACCGACAACCGCGGCTTCCATAACCGCAGGGTGTTCAAGGAGCGCGCTCTCGACCTCGAACGGCCCGATGCG
>JAAZNH010000212.1 GCA_012798365.1 Methanomicrobiales archaeon
GATCCCTACTGGCAGGAACTCGTTACAAAGTACAAGCTGAAGTAACAACTCTCTTTTTTTTATTGAACGTTCCCCGCACCGGTTCCCGGTACGGCATAGCGTTTCTCAAGCTTGTCAACCCCGTATGTTGTCAGGGTGACGAGAGCAAGGTATACAATGCCGACTGCAAGGAAGGATTCATTGTACATGAAATATTTCGTTGCAACGATCTTTGCAGCACCCGAGAGCTCGATGACCGTGATCATGTACGCGAGCGAGGAGTACTTGATCAAGTAAATGAACTCGTTTGCAAGGCCCGGGATCGCCCGGCGCATTGCCTGCGGGAGGATGATCGTCTCAATCGCCTGCGCCCTTGTCATGCCAAGGGCCTGTGCCGCAATCATCTGGCCATCCTTGATGGATGCGATGGCTCCCCGGATATATTCTGAGTTATATGCTGCATTGCACAGGATGAAACCCAGGACGGCCGCGGTGAAGGCCGGCAGGGTAACCCCGAGGGAGGGGAGGCCGAAATAGATCATGAAGAGCAGGAGGAGGAGCGGGCAGCCCTTGAAAAAGATCACATAGCCGGAACAGGCGGCCCTGAGCGCACGTCCCCCGTACTGCCTGCCAAGCGCAATACCGGTCCCTAAGAGGAGCCCGAAGGGGGCTGTCAGCATCACCAGGGCTACAGTGATGATGAGACCCTGCCAGAGGGCGGGCAGGAGGATCTCGAGAAGAAAGGGTACCGGTTCCATGGTGCACGCGGGTTAATGATGGTCGATCTTTCCGATGAATTCCCGGGTTCTCGGGTGCTTTGGGTTGTTCATGACCTCGGCGGGGGGCCCCTGTTCAATGATGCTGCCACCTTCCATGAAGATGACCTCGGTTGCAACCGACCGGGCAAATCCCATCTCGTGCGTCACGACAAGCATCGTCATCCCGGAGCGGGCTAACTCTTTCATCACCTCGAGGACTTCCCGGGTTAGTTCCGGATCGAGTGCCGATGTTGGTTCATCGAAAAGAATCACCTCCGGATCCATCGCGAGACAGCGGGCAATGGACACCCGCTGGGCCTGGCCGCCAGAGAGTTCCGCAGGATAATGATCGGCCCAGTCAGCCATCCCGACACGCCGGAGCTCTTCCATCGCCTTGGCCCGGGCGGCTTTCCTGTCCATGCCGCGGACCTTGATCGGTGCAATCTCAACATTCTCGATCGCGGTCAGGTGGTCAAAGAGGTTGAAATTCTGGAAGACCATCCCGATCCGCTGCCGGTACTGGCTGATCCGCTGGCCGCAGCCGGTGATCTCCTCATCGTCAAGAAACACCCTGCCCCGGTCCGGGGTGGTCAGCTGGTTGATGCAGCGCAGAAGCGTGCTTTTGCCGGTGCCGGAGGGCCCGATGAAGACAATGGTCTCTCCTTTTTTTACCGTGAATGATATGCCGTGCAGGACCTCGCGGTCCCCGAAATTCTTGTGGATATCCTCAAGCCGGAGAATGAATTTCTCTGTCATGGCTGCACCGTATTTGCCCCAAAGCCGGGAATGGCAAAATGCTCCTCAGTCCGGCGGATGACATACATTCCCGCATAATTCAGGGCAATGAACAGGAATGCACAGGCAAGGTACACCGGCATGGTGACATAGGTCTGGCTGACGATCTGGGAGGCCCTGGTCAGGAGTTCGGCAACACCGATGGCATAACAGACCGCCGAATCGGTCAGGATCTCGGGATACTCGTTGGACCAGCCGGGAAGCGAGATCCGGAGAGCCTGGGGAAGGATGATGCACTGGATTGCGATCAGCGGCGTCATACCAAGCGACAGGGCTGCGGTCATTTGCCCGCTGGAAACCGACTGGATCCCGCCGCGGAAGATCTGCGACTGGTAGGCAGCTCCCCGCAATCCGAGAACAACAGCGCCGATAACAAAGGCCGGGAAGTCCAGGCCAAGGGCCGGGAACAGGCCGAAATAGAAGAGGAAGAGCAGGACCAGGACGGGAAGGCCGCGGAAGAACCAGACGTACACTGATATGAGGGAGCGAAGAACCGGGGGGCCATAGACCTGCCCGAGGGCAAGTGGAAGGCCGAGGATGAACCCGATGGCAAGTGCCGATAGGACAAGGCCGAGCGTCAGGGCGATACCTCCAAGGAGATAGGGGCCCCATTCAATCAGGATTGCAACGGCATCCATGGTCATGACAACCTCGCCGCCCGCAAGGAAAAATTCCCCGCCGGCCGGGTCAATATACCAGAGTATAAGCAGATATCAGGGAAAAAAATTCCCTTTTTAAAAAACCTGCAGGATTTCAGGAACAATCGTTGAGGTGAGAGCGGACATTGCTGGCAATCCGGGCACACCACGCCGGGTTCTCCGTGAACTGCGTTTTACAGTAATTACAGCAGAAGCACCATTTCATGTCCTTGTGCGTGACAGTGCATTTTGCATCTTCCTCATCAACGATTGCCAGACCCGCAGGATCGGTTTCCATGATATTTCCCAGGTACCCAAGAAAACGATTCGTTCCTAACGATAACGTGTCAGCACGGTATGTTCTCCATGAGTGTCATCAACAGGACAATTCTTCCCACTCATCATTGATCCTGTCCACGGGTGACGCGATTATTCTGGAGCGCCTGCTGCCTGGTCCGGGGGGACAATGGTATGTTTGGCCAGGTGGGCTGCGATATCCGCCCAGGTCTTGAGCACCAGGAAGAGCACGAGCACCGGCATCGTCGAGGTGATCCCCATCTCCTGCAGGATAAAGATGACGATGCTGCCAAAGATGATGGTCAGGTGCATCGGGATGATACGGTGATACGGCGCAAAGAAATCGTCTCCCCCGGCCTCATGGATGTGAACATTCCAGTGGGCAGCAAACGAGTACAGGTGGTTGACAAAAAAGAGCCCGCAGGACAGGTACAGCCCGGGCTCCGAGAAGTTCACCGGCCCAAAAATCCCTGAGTCAACGATGAACTCGTAGTAGGCGAAATGAAAGATCCCGTAATGGATGACAAAGAAGATCGTCATCCCGAACCGGGCAAGGATGCTGCCGGCAGGGTCAAGGGTTGCAAAAGTTGCAGCTGCAGAATCGCCGGCCGGTGGGGCAGGGAATTTCCGGGCCGAACCGGCCGTGAGAAGCGACAGGGCAGTGAATATCCCGATCATCACGCTCTGCACCCAGTAGCTGAACATCACCGTGGCAAGGTCCCAGTTCCCGACAATTGCCAGGATGATGGTAACAAGGTTGACAATGACAAGGGAGATCAGCGGGAAGTCATTGGCTGGTTCACCGGGAAGAATACGGGAGAACGGGGGCCACAGCTGCATTATGCGGTTGTTGGTGATAAAAGCTCAAAATGGTATTGACTGCCGCAGCAGGAGGGCGTGCCCGGTTCTTTATAGGGGAAGACGCAAGTATTCCGGGAGGGATGGTTGTGGCAGCGCGGGTTCTTGTCGCCTATACATCAAAAAAAGGATCAACTGCCGGTATTGCTGAGGCGGTTGCAAAGGAGCTGAAAGCCCGGGGTCTTGTGGTTGAAGTGTCCACCATGGAGACGGTCACGTCCCTGGCAGCGTACGATGCGGTTGTTCTGGGGGTTCCGGTGTACACGGGCAGGATCATGAGCCCGCTCGCTTTATTTGTTGCCCGACACCGGGATGCGCTGGGAAAACTGCCGGTTGCGGCCTTTGCCGCAGGAATCGCCCCGGTTTTTCCTAAAACCGGTGAAGTATCACAGTTTACGGACCAGCTTAGTACCGCACTCCAGCCCGTCCGCCCGGTTTCCGTAACCATGTTTGCCGGCCGCCTTGATCCGAAAAACCTGTCCTTTGTCGAGCGGGGCCTTACTGCGCTCCTGAAGGTGCCGACCGGTGATTTCCGTGACTGGAAGGCAATCGCTGCATGGGCCGCAGAACTCCCCGCGAAAATGGGGCTTTCCGGCCGCCAGCAGGCTTAAACGTTCACGGTACAAGATACCAGTCAATGTCACCCACGGTGCGCCCGGACTGTCCCTGCCCGAAAGTCTCATGCCGGCGGCATACCCTCTGCGATGAGTGCGAGGCTGCCCATGTTCCAAAAGGGGGCCTGCCCTATTGTAAACGGCCGAGGCGATCGTTCTGGGAGCGGATCTGGAGATTGTTCGGTTTCTGAATGCAACCGGGCCCGGTCTGTTCTTCCTGCAGACAACCATCCAATCTATTGGCGGGATCTGTCTCACGTCATCAGATAATCCGGCAATTTTTTTTTAAAAAAAGAGAGAGACAGGGATTAGACTTTCTTGCCTGCCCAGTTCCCGTTCTGGTTCGGGCATTCAGCTGCCCTGTCTGCAACATCCTTGGAGTTCCCCTGGAAGACACCGATGAATCCGTTGTTTTCCGGGTTCATGTAGATGGTAAATGTTCCGGAATCGTCCTTGGTATCAGTCATAGTCGAGGTTGTGAGGTCACAGAACGCCTTCCATGTGCCTTTCACTGATGTGCCATCAACGGTCCCTGTCAGGGTAACGGGACAATTCTCATTCACAATATTGCCAACGACCTTCATGCTGCCGGTGACATCACAGTTGTTCTGCGTCATGGTCCCCTGAAGATTCCATTCGGTCGCCACGGTATTGGTCCAGGGATTCGGGTTGTCTTGCGTTGCGGGGAAGAAATGGTGCCGGTTGTCCTGGCAGCGGTCGCCATAATACGTGTCCCAGCTGGCGGTCCAGACGCCTTTTCCGCTGGCATCAACGCAGCTCTTTGTTGTTGTCGCGGCTACCGGGGCCGATGCAGCTGCTCCTGAAGCTGCCGCGGGTTCGGCTGGAGCAGGGGTTGATGACGGGGTGGTTGTTGTTTTTGATGAAGTACAGCCAGCTGCAAACATCGCGATGCACGCGACTGCGAGCAAGAGAACGATTCCTTTAGTGAAATTCATACAATATAAATGTACGAGGAACTAAAAAATCTGTAGTATTTGATTCAATGATAAAAAGGACGGTTAGTTGGAGGGGGCTTCGCAACCATCCTCATGGATGCCGTTAGCATTTGTCCATCCGGTGACACAGTGCTCCACTTCGCACTTCCCGTTCTCATTCACGCCATTACAGACTGCGTGGCCGGCATTGGGGAGAGAACAAACTTTTCCACACGTTCCGCAGTTGTTATCATCGGCATTGAGATCAACCTCGCAGCCATCCTCAGCTTTACCGTTACAGTCAGCCCATCCCTTCTCGCAGGATTTAATGAAACATACTCCCCCCAGGCAGCCGTTGTCGGCATGGGCAAGTACGCATCCCTTCCGGCATGCCCCGCAGTGTTTTACGTCCGTCATCAGGTCAACACAGTAATTGGTCGAGAAGACACGGCACTGGGTGAGGCCGGCACCGCAGGTTTCAGAAGTCTGGGAGGCAGTCGTGGTTGCAGCCGCAAACGTTGTGGTGGCAGGTTGCAGTGTCCGGGCCGGACAGGGTGTATGGGTAGGAGTCGGTCCGGCCAGTGAGTCGGGCGAGACATTGACTACCTTTGTTCCCGCCGGTTCCTTGCCGGACTGCATCAGGTCTGCTGATTCCCACCAGCCACAGTAGGTGTTGTAGTAGCAGGAGGTGTTGAACCAGACCCGGAACTCAGAAGAGGTCCGGATCAGGTTCTCATCGTAATCACAGGTAAAACCGGATCCGGTGCCGGAAACAAAGGTTGCCGTGGCCAGCGGGGTTGCTGAAGGATTCACACCCAGGCACCGCTGGATGCAGGCATCCGATCCCCCGGGTGATGCCTCAGAACAATCAGCGAGACAACACGTCTGCGTGCACTGGGCCGCATTCTGCCCGGAATATTGGGTGCATACGTTCATGCAATCTGTATAATCAGTGCCCGTTGAACCGGAAGGTGCGTCTGCTCCGTGGACCGCGGGTTGTGCAGCGGGAGCCGGGGTACTGCCAAAATTCCCGACACCAGCTTTTGTGAGGATGTCACCGGTACAACCGGTTACGACAACAAACAGTACAACAATCAGGGAGACAAAGAGAGTAAGGGGATAATTCACATTATCACAGGTTCCTGTGGGAAGCCCAAAAATTTAAGGATGCGGTTTCGCATCAAGGAAAAAAGGGGGCGCTGGTCATTACAGGGGCGGGAGAACACCGGTTCCTGCGGCAAGGCTGAAGAAGACTGCTGCTTTGCACCCGTCACCCTGGCTGCAGCAGAGCTTTCCTGTTGGATCGTCGCAACACCGCCCGTTGCCGACACAGTGGAACCCGGCAGGGCAGGTTGCACCGCAGCCGCCGCAGTTCTTCCGGTCCGTAACCGCATTGACCTCACAACCGTCAGAAAAGACACCATTGCAGTTGAGGTACCCGTCCTGGCATTTCATCAGCAGGGGTGTGGCTTCAGAGGGTGAGCAGGTACCTCCGTTGCACTGGACCGGCTGGGCGTGGGGTGGCTGGAAGCAGACCTTCCCGCATGCACCGCAGTTGGCGGGATCCGTATTCAGGACCGCACATTTCCATGCTGCAACTCCTCCGGAAATTCCGCTTCCGCTACCACCACCAATCGATGGGTTCCCTCCCGCCATGGATGCGGTACCCGAGCTGCCCGCGCCGGCTTTCATTGCTTCAGTATTTGCCGCAGGGTTACATGCCGTGGATCCGGTCGGGCACGACTGAGTACAGGCACCGTTGTGACAGTATTCGCCGGTATTGCAGGCATTGCCGCACATGGAGCAGTGGTTTGCACTCTCCTCAACATTCGTCTCGCACCCGTCTGAGGCATCCTTGTTGCAGTCAGAATACCGGGTGAGGCAGTTCATCGTGCACTTCCCGGCAACACACGCGCTCCGGGCATGCTGGGTAGCAAGGTCATACGACGGGCAGATATTGCCAAGCGCGCCGCAGTTGTTGATATCCGTGGTGGTGTCAACCGTGACAGTGCTTTGGGCTGCTGTGGTCGTGGTAACAACATTGGGAGAACTGCCACCCCGGGTCAGGGTCGTGACCGGGTTTGCAAGATCGCCTTTTGTGATCTCTGCCCCGGAATTCGTGGAATACGGCAGCGGGGTTGTCTGGAGTGCGTCACCGATTGCAAAGTCCACCGATGATGTCGCACCATCTCCATTGATAGTCAGCTTCTGCCGGCCCTTGCCCCAGCCGGAGTCCGGTTTCTGGAACTCCACAATGAACCGCCCGAAGTCCCCGCCAGCCTGCTTCTCGACCTTCGTTACCTCGCGGCCGTTCTCGACATAAACCCAGCTCACCGTGATCGGGTCGCCCTTCTTGAAGTTGTCATAAATGACGAAGAAGTAAACCGAGCCGCCGCTCTGCGGGAAGGTGATCACCTTGTCCTTTGGCATGTTGTTGGTATCAAGACCGGTTGTTATCAGGGGCTCGATAATCCGGGCCGGCTGGCCGTTGTTGGATGTCGGGTCGCCATAGGTTGCCTTGAACCAGTCGATCGCTTTCTGTTCATCAGAGGAGGCACCAAACGCTGTGCCGAAATCCCCGACTTTCTGTTGGGCCGTGACATCCGCACACCCGCTCGACAGGACAAGCAGGATAACGCACGATACTGCAAGGAAAGAGACCAGATGCTTCATGGATTCACTACGTTTTTAGTGGGAGTCGGTGAATTTTAACGTTGTTATTCGTTTCCGGGCAAAATCCGCCGGGATTCAAACGATTCCTCTTCTTTTACCAACAATCGTTATTCATGACAAAACCATGGATACCCAGGATTTCTCAATACCGGGCTCAAGGGCAAGGTAGCTCCTCGTTAGTACGGATAGAGAAGGAAAAAGGAGAGACAGAGAACGAAAAGGGCCCAGCAGGCAGCCGGGATCCCGCGGATCTTTCCCCGGACAACCGCAAAGAGCGGCCAGAGGACAAAGCCGGCACACATCCCGACACCGATGTTGTAGGTAAAACTCATCATCGCGATAACGGAAAAGGCCGGTATGATCTCCGCATAATCAGAGAAATCAAGACGGGTAACGGGTTCGAGCATCATCATCCCGACCAGGATCAGGACCGGGCCGGTGGCAAGGGATGGTATCGCAGCAAAGAGCGGCGAGAAGAACAGGGCAAGCAGGAAGAGACCCCCTGCGACAACAGCAACCAGGCCGGTCCTGCCACCCTGCTCGATACCCGCTGCGGACTCGACAAAGACGCCGTTCGTGGTGGTGCCAAGAAGTGCACCGACAGTAGTAGCCAGCGCATCGGCAAGGAACGGACGCTCTACCTGCGGGAGATTTCCATCGTTATCAAGGAAGCCTGCACGGGCGCTGATCCCGATGAGACTTCCCATGGTGTCCAGAAATGCCATGGTGAAGAGGGAGAGGATAACCGGAAACATCCCTACTGTGAAGACACCTGCAATGTCAAGCTGAAGGAGTGTGGGGGAGAGGTCCGGGGGAAGGGATACAATCGACGTGGGCAGAGGCGAGAGGCCAAGGAGGAATGCAATACCGGCAGTGCCAAGAATGCCAAGAAGGATGGCCGCCTTTACCCGGCGGACCAGGAGAGCCCCGGTCAGGATAAAACCAACAATAGCAAGCCGTACGGCGGGATTATCCAGCTGTCCGATCTCGACGGGCACGCTTCCGCTCCCCGTTACGACAATCCCCGCTTCGATAAACCCGATGAATGCCAGAAAGAGACCGATCCCCGCGGCAAAACTGTATTTGAGCGATGTTGGGATCGCACTGCTCATAACTGAGCGCCAGCCAGAAAGAGTCAGGAGCGAGAGGAGAATCCCGCTGACAAAGACCGCGCCAAGTGCTGTCTGCCAGGGGAAATGGAGAATGCCGACAACCGTGTATGCAACAAACGCATTCTCTCCCATGTAGGTGGCAACGGCAAACGGGCGGTTTGCATAGGCACCCATGATAACACAACCGAATGCCGCAGTCAGGATCGTGGCAATCATGCAGGCTTCAAAAGGGATCCCGGCTGCTTCCAAAATCGAGGGATTGACGATAATGATGTAGGCAATCGAAATGAACGTGACAATACCGGCAGTGACTTCCCGCCGGAGTGTCGAGCCATGTGCCGTGATTTTGAAAAGCCGGTCTGCCTCCTGAGCGAACATGGATATATGCGAGGTTGGCGTGAATGGGGTAAATGTGTTTGCTCATTTCCGGCGAAAAACCGGTCAAAGTTCGTAGGTAAAAAAACAATAAAGGGGTTTGATCAGGCCGCCTTTGTGATCCCGGCCAGCTTCCCGCGGAACTGGCTCATGTACATCGAATGATAGAATCCCTGTTTTTCCATGAGCTGGGCGTGCGATCCCCGCTCGATGATCTGTCCTTTGTTGATAACGAGGATGGTGTCTGCATGGCGTATCGTTGCAAGGCGGTGGGCGATGATGAACGAGGTCTTCCCCTGCTGGAGCTGTAAAAGGCCGGCCTGGATAAGCTTCTCGGTCCGGGTATCCACGTTGCTTGTCGCCTCGTCAAGGATAAGGAGACGGGGATTTGCCACCATGGCCCGAGCGATGGTGAGCATTTGGCGCTGACCCTGGGAGAGGCTCCCGGCCCCGCCATCGGCAAGGAACGTCTGGTAACCCTGCGGCTGGGCCATGATGAACCCGTCTGCCCCGGCCTGTTTTGCTGCGGCGATGCATTCCTCGTCGGTTGCCTCAGCCCGGGCATACCGCAGGTTCTCCATGATGGTATCGGAGAAGAGGAACGGCTCCTGAAGCACCTGGGCAATCTGGATACGGAGGGTGTCCTGCTGCACAGAGTCGATCTTTGTCCCGTCGATGGCAATCGACCCGGACTGGATATCGTAATACCTTGTCAGGATGTTGATGATCGTGCTCTTGCCGGCCCCGGTCGGCCCGCAGAGCCCGAAGACCTGCCCGGGCGCTGCATGGAACGAGTTGTCCAAGAGCACAGTCCTTCCGGGAATATAGGCAAAGTCCACGTGATCGAAGATCACGTCACCGCGGACTTTCGGCATGGCAGATGCCCCGGGCCTGTCAGCAACGACCGGCGTTTCGTCAAGGATGGCAAAGACCCTGCCCGCCCCCGCAATGGCATTCATCAGCATGGAATACGACATGAAGACATGCGAGAGCGGACCGGTGATCCCGCGGGAGAGGCCAAGGAACGAGACAAGGAGCCCGAGATCGAACCTCCCCATTACAACAATTACTCCGCCGATACCGAGCAGCAGGACGGACTGGAGGTTGGTGCTCGTGATGGATATCGGCAAGGTGATGAGTGCCGTGAACGAGGCCTTCCCGCCGGCCCGGGCTGCGTCCCGGGAGACCTTTGAGAACTCCTCCACGCTCCGGCCTTCCTGCATGAATGCCAGGACCACCTTCTGCCCCTCGATATGCTCCTCAGCATACCCGTTCAGGGTCGAGATATGCTCCTGCAGGACAGAGAAGGCAGGTTTGGAGATCCGGCTGACAACCCAGATAAAGATACTCAGGGCAACGAGAACCGCGTAGACCAGGATGGTCAACCGGACCGAGAGCCAGAGCATGAATGCGGTAATCACGACAATACTGACAACCGCCTGCATGACGTTCTGGAAGGCGTTTGAGAAGAACTGATCGATGACATCGATATCGCTTGTCACCCGGCTCATCAGCTGGCCGATAGGCTGCCGATCAAAGAAATTGAGCGAGAGTGACTGCATGTGATCGAAGAGTTCTGTGCGGAGATCACAGAGGGCCTGCTGGCTCACCGCGGCAAAAATGCGCTGGCCCAGCATCCCGGTAATGAACATCAGGATGGAGAAGAAAAGGAGGAGGAGCACGGAACGTTCCAGTCCTTCCATGTTGCCCGCAACGATATCGTTTGTTGCGGTACCCATGATGAGCGGCAGGATTGCCTGGAAGACGGCAAAGAGGGCCATCAGGAAGGTGGCAGCCCAGAATTTTCCGCTATACCGTGTCAGGTACCGGATCAACCGCCGTACGGCTCCCTGTTTGTCTGTCATGCTGCAGCACCCCCTGCTGCGGGCACACTGCCAAGTTGTGAGGAATAGATTTCCTGGTACTCCGGACATGTTTTCAGGAGTTCTGCATGGTTGCCGGACGCAATAATCCGGCCTTTCTCCATGATGAGAATGCGGTCGGCAGTAATCACGGAGCTGATCCGCTGGGCAATGATGATCCGTGTTGTCTTTTCCATGAGACCCCCGATAGCGTCCTGGATGGCAGCTTCCGTCACGACATCGCAGGCACTCGTACTGTCATCAAGGATCAGCACCTTCGGGTTCCGGGCAAGGGCCCGGGCAATAGCAAGCCGCTGGCGCTGCCCACCCGAGAAGTTCTCTCCCCGTCGGGCAACGTAGCTGTCGTACTGGTCCGGGATATTCATCACAAAGGAATCCGCATCAGCAGCCCGGGCAATGACATGCATCCGGTCATCGGTCATACCTGGCATGCCATATGTGACTGTATCACGAAGCGTCCCCGAGAAGAGAACGGGTTCCTGCTGGCAGATGCTGACAATGGACCGCAGATCCGTAAGGGATATCTGCCGGACATCAACCCCGTCAATCGTTACCCTTCCTTGCGTCACATCATAAAACCGGGGGATGAGGGAGACCAGCGTGGACTTGCCGGACCCGGTAGCCCCGAGAATGCCCACAGTCTGGCCGGGCTCTGCGATGAAACTGATATCGGAGAGGACCGGTTTTGCGGCGGTCCCATCAGCAGTACGGTAGCCGAACGAGACATGATCGAACACCACGCGGCCCTGTGCTTTCCCGACATCAACGGCCACCGGCTTTTCCGGAGGACGTATCTCGGGAACGGCATCAAGTACTTCGAAGATCCGCACGAGTGAGGCATCTGCCGATGAGGCCAGCGGCAGGATGATGGAAAGGAGGTAGACCGGGACGAGGATGAAGATGAGGTACTGGGCTGCCGCGGTCACATCCCCGATATTCATGCCACTACCGGCAATTGCCTGGCTCCCGCCGATGAAGTAAATCGCAGTGATCCCAAGGTAAAGGATCAGGGTGTTGGCCGGGGTAATATACGCGAGCATATACTGGGGGACCGTTGCTGCTGTGCGGAGATTCTCGGCAACGGACCCGAATTTCTCCTTCTCGTGCGCCTGCCGGACAAATGCCTTGACCACCCGGATCCCGGCAAGCGCTTCCCGGAGCGTGTGGTTCACTTCATCGATCCGTTTGTCCTTGGTGATATATTTCGGCTGGACAATAACCAGGTAGGCGAGGAGAAGGAGGGCCAGCGCAACAAGGACGCCGAACGTGATCGGCAGGATGGAGGGCATATTGATGGAAATGAGGACGATGGTGCCCAGGAGGAAAAAGGGGACAATGGGAAAGGTCAGGACGAGCTGGATGGTTGCGTTTTTGACTGTCAGGACATCAGTCGTCAGCCGGATCAGCAGATCACTTGACCGGAAGCGATCGATATTGCCATGCGAGAGAGTCTGAATCTTCGCATATTCGGCAACCCTCAGGTGGTGGGCTGCATATTCCCCAGCCCAGACTGCGATTGCCGTGTTGGCCACGAACGCGAGACAGCCGATGATGGCGGCAATGAGCATCTGTTCGCCGTAATGGAAGATCGCACTGGTATCTCCCTTATTGATGCCTTCGTTGATGAGGTTGGCACTCAGGGTCGGGATGACCAGTGTCATGATGGTCAGGACGAGGCTGAGCAGGATCGAGAGGACAATCCATTTCTTGTGCCCGGCAAAGAAGGACCAGAGCCGGAGATAGTTCTGCAGGTTCATTTCCACGTCTCCCGGATCGGATAGTGTGCAATACATGCAGAGAGCTGATATAGTTAACCCGGACCCGGCCAGGCGCTGCAGGACTGCATGCCGACCAGCAACAATTTATAAAAACTTTTTTAATAATTTAAAGGACGTTAAATCATGCAGACGAGTATCCACATCATCACCGCAGGCAATGATATTGCACCTGCTTATGCCAGGACCCTCCGCGAGAGGCCCGACATCACCCGCACCTACATCTTCGCGGATACCGAACTGTACACCAACAGCACCCGGGACACACCGGAGATGCGGGCGCAGAAGGAATCGGCACGTCATGCCGTGAATAGGGTGAAGGATCATGCAGCCTCCCTTGGGATCCCGGCATCTCTTGTGTACGTTATTCCACCGGCGGATTGTTCTGCCCGCGATGCGGTTTTGAAGATTAACCAGGAATATCCGTCAGCAACATTCTCATTCAACCTGTCGGCCGGGCCCAAAGATATGGCCCTCGCCCTCTTCCTTGTCTCGCTCTGGATACACGGGGAGACCACGTATGCTTATGAAGGGACCGGAGGGGTGCGGGAGAGAAAGATCCTGCCCGTGCCCAAGATTTCCGCTGAGACGATTTCTGCAAACCCCAATTATATGAAGATTCTCGCAACACTTGCCAGAACTCCGGGAAAACCGGAGGAGCAACCGGATTCACGTCTCCTCCCCCGGTCGTATCTCTTCACCCAGCTTGCCGGGTTCTATATCCCGGTACGGAAAAAAGGGGTGAAAGTCGCGGAGAACCGGACCGGAAAAACCGACCTGTTCACCGGTAAACATGCGGTGCTCCACGAACTGTCGCAGGGAACGCTCTCAAGTATCCTGAACACGCTTGTTGGAGGGGATTTAATCCGGGAGATCACCAGCCCGGATGGCAACCGCAAGGAGAAATTCTATACTATCACCGCAGCGGGCAGGCTGGCCCTGCTTCTCGCTGAGCTGCAGCCGCGAAAAACATGAGTAAAATGGTTATCTGATTATCAGGTGTTCAGTTGATTGTCAGTTCTGCATTTGACAATATTCATCCTCTTCTCGCCGGAGAATTCCGCAGCGGGCGCCAGGGAGCGGTCCCGGGCTGAACGAACGATGCGAGAGGTGTTCGCATCAGCGTGCAGCCAGCGTTGCCGGCCCTTCACACATTCCCGGCCGGCAATGCTGGAAGCCGGTCCCGGAAATGCCAGAAGACCAGCGCAAGCGCCACATAGAACAATGCAACAAACCACCCGAACTCTCCGAGCATCATCTGCCCTGCCTCGGTCGTGGCTGTGAGCGCAGGGTAGAGCTGCTGGATGAAATAGTTCCAGAACCCGTGAAAGAGGACAGCAACCCAGACACTCCCCGAGGCCAGGCGAAGCCAGGCAAGAATAAGGCCGGCCCCCATAACCGAGGGGATGAATACCGCAAACGAATACCAGAGGGGGCCGGTTCCATGGTACCCTCCTATCAGCATCTCCGGGAAGTGCCATGCGGTCCAGATGGCCCCCGATATGAGTGCCAGCTCCGTGAATCCCATGGTCCGGGCAAGTTCGGGAACAAGGAAACCCCGCCAGCCGAACTCTTCTCCTGCTGCTGCAAAAAGGTTGAAGGTGATCCCGAACAGGAAGGCAGGAATGAAGGAGAGGGAGAGGACTGTTGCAGTCTTCTCAGACCCGAAAGGAGCGATGCCGGTGACCCATGCAAGACCGAACATGACCAGGCCGGCAGCGATGGGAAGGCCTATGCCGACAAGGAGCCATTTCGGGTCCCCGATGCCAAGAGCAAATCCGTTAAGATTGCGCTGCCAGATAAGGCGGGTTGTGACTGCCGCAAACGTGGGGCCCCACATGGCCCCGACCGCATAGAACATCAGCAGGCCGGCATTTTCGCTGACATGGGGGGTCTGTGCCGTGAGGTACCAGAATATGCCTGAGAAAAAGACGGTCAGGACCAGAAACGTGATAACGGTTTTTTTCGGGTCCGTGTTCAACGGGTGCGGGGCGGGTGAAGATACCATACACTCTATCCTCATCCCGGGGACGATAAAACCATCTGCAGCTGGCTTTCACGACAAGACTTCCGGTATGCGATGCCCGGCCATTTTCATCAGGTTTATTCCCGTTCGCGTCAACATCCGGTTATGATCCTCAAACACGCTGCCGATGTCACACCCGTACCGATAACCAAACCCGGGTTCTCAGGGTTCCAGGCCCGGTTCCTTCTCACTGCTGATGACGGCTGCCCCCGGTATGCCCTCAGGCTGATGGAGTTTGCCCCGGGCGGCTGCACGTCATTCCACGGCCACAAGGAAGAGCATGAGATGTATTTCCTTGAGGGGGAGGGGCTGCTCAGGACCGATGCGGGCGAACGCACCATCCGTGCCGGGGACGCGCTTCTGCTGATGCCGTGCGAGAACCACCAGATCACCAATACGGGGAGCGGGGTACTGAAGATGATCTGTACTGTCCCGCTGCTGCCCGGGAAAACGGGGAAGGAGACCACACCCTGCGAATGAGGGTGTGGAACGAACCATTACGTTCATTACTTTTCAAATCCTGTTCTCATCCATGACTCTGAATGAAGCGGCAACAAAAGAAGTCCTCGCTGTTCTGGATACCTACGTGCAGTATTACAACGAGAAGAACCTTTCAGGAGTCCTGACCCTCTTTGCAAAAGATACCTCAGGGTTTGGGACGGGAAAGGATGAGGTCATCACCGGTTATGCCGGCCTCAAGGACCAGCTGAAACTCGACTTCAATCCTTCCAATACAATCCGTGTCAAGATGCGGGTCATCGCCACCGGTGGCGTCATGCCGGCTGCCTGGATCACGGCATTCTGTGACTTTGACGGCACGATCGCCGGCAAATCCGCACACATGGAGGGGAGGATGACTGCAGTCCTGGCAAACCATGGGGGCCGGTGGCTCTTTGAGCAGGTCCACTTCTCGGTGCCGGGCCAGTAATACTCCATTTTTTGGCATGTTCTTCTGGTTAAATGAATTGTGCCACTCTACCGGGCGGTATTAGTCCACCCACCGGACTTTCTCTTTCAGTTCGGGATCGAGACGGGATGGGGCCGGAGGATTTTTTTCAGGATACCCGAGGGGAGTGACGGCCACGATCTCGTGATCAGCGGGAATCGAAAGGATCTCCCGCAGGGTCTTTTCATCCCTGATAGGGCCGGTCATCCAGCAGGTACCAAGACCCAGGGCGGTTGCAGCAAGCAGGAGGTTCTGCATCGCTGCACTCGCACTCTCCAGGTCAGCTTTTTGGAAGTTGGGGACCGGGTCTGTTTTCACGTGCAGCACGATGACAAACGGGGCGCCACCGTAGGTTTCAGAGAAGCGGATGAACTCGTCCCGGTTGAGGGAGCGGCTCATGGGTGATGCCTCCCAGTTGTTCAGGTATTCCGTGAGAGTTGACCGGTAACTCTTCCCCATTGCAGGGATTTTGTTACCGGATACCACGATAAACTCCCATGGCTGCCGGTTGAGGCCTGATGGTGCCTGGTTGGCTGCATCGATGACCTGGCGGACCTGATCCCTGCTCACAGGGTCCGGGCGGTACTGGCGCACAGCCCTCCGCTTATAGATTGCATCAAGAACGTCCATACCTAACTCACTCACTCCATAATCCCTGTCTTCACGAGCCGTGACCCCAGTTCGAAGGCCCGCCTGCAATCGTGTGGGAAGACCTCTGTACGCCGTTTCCTCCGCTCCGCGGGATCGAAATAGCTGAATACGACCTTGTCATAATCCTCGAACTGGAGGGTTTCGGTACAATACAACGACTCGCAGCTGCCAAACATCATCTTCATGACACTGGCATTGGCAGCGATATGCGGCCCGTAATTCTCCTTCATCAGTTGTTCGGATACATTCATCGTATAGACAAATGCCGTCGGGATCTGGCGGGGGGCAAGGGACTGCGGGGGACGGGTGTAGGTCAGGTTCGGGAAGAGGAGCCGTTCCATGAACGACCGCATCTCGCCGGTCACGATTCCGAAATAGATGGGCGATCCTAGGATCAGGGCATCGGCCGCGGATATCTTCTCAAGGACCGCTGTGAGCCCGTCTTTCATGGCACACTTCCCGTAACTCTTCCCGCCTTTCAGCTTGCAGGCAAAGCAGCTGGTACAGCCCTTGTAATCGAGATCATAGAGATGGACAAGTTCTGTTCTGGCACCTTCTGATGCCGCCCCTTCCAGAGCGTGTTCAAGGAGCGTTGCGGTATTCCACTTCTTTCGCGGACTTCCGTTGATGGCGATAACTGTCTTCATGGTATATTCCTAATTTTGAGGCTATTCTATCCCGCAGGTATTCCTCACCGGGTCTTCCCGGAACGGACAGACATTCCCGTCCGGCTGGTTCCTGCATGCGTCGCAGGAACTGCACTCCGCGGGCCGGTCCGGGTTCTTCTCCCAGAACCGGGCAAGGTCGGGCTGCCGGAGGAAAGGCCGGGAGAGCGAGAACAGCTCAATCCCGCGGGTATTCAATAATTCTGTCATTACTGCGGGCGTCCGGTTGACGCCGACAAGAATGACCGGGACGTTTGTTATCCGGGCAAGTTCCGTGGCATAATCCCGGAAGATCGATTCGTCATACGGCAGGCCCGGTGGCGGGAAGGGTGTTTTGCTGATCCCGCCGGATACCTCGATCGCACAGATCCCCAGATCCGCAAGGTCCCTGCATACGGACTGGCAGGCATCCCAGACGCCGTCGTTCTCTTCAAAATCCGAGCAGTTGATCTTGACCAGGACCGGGTAAGTATCACCGGTCTTCTGCCGGATCTCCTGCACAATTTCGCGGAGGATGCGGGTGCGGTTCTCCACCGGCCCGCCATATTCGTCAGTCCGGGTATTCCGCCGGACATTCAGGAACTGGCTGGTGAAGTACCCATGGGCTGCATGGACCTGGACACCATCGAAACCCGCCACCTGTGCCCTGACCGCGGCCCGGCCGAACTCCGCAACAACCTGCCGGATGTCGTCCCCTGTTGCATCGGCAGGAGTCCACATGACACCGTTTTTGCCGGGAAACACCAGCTGCATGATGATGGGGGTGCCCTCCCGGTGGACTACGTTGACCAGGTCCCGGTATGCGGGAATGTACGTGTCGTCACGGATGGCAAGCATCCGTGGCGGATGGGTTGCATCAGCCATGAAAGTCGTGGCGCTGGTGATGATGAGGCCCACCCTGCCATATGCCAGGTCGCGGTAGGCCACGATAAGGCGGGGTGTGGGGCGGCCCTCCTCGTCAGCCATGGCCTCCCAGGTTGCTGACCGGACCAGCCGGTTCCTGAGCCGGAGGGGGCCAAGGGTCGTCCTTTCAAACAGGGTTTTCATGAGGTGCCTACTTCCACGTAACGTTCAGCGGTTTCCGACGGGGGATGCCATGGACCCTGTACTGCGGGTGACCGAACATCATCACGTAGGC
>JAAZNH010000213.1 GCA_012798365.1 Methanomicrobiales archaeon
CGTCACAATCATGAACATGTCAAGGAACGTGGCATAGGCAACACCGGGAATTGCATCAGCAAGGCGCCAGTGGATCAGCACGGCTGCAAGGAACATCGAGGCATTCAGCCCGAGCCGTGATGTCACTTTCATCATAAGCGATGCAAGCGAGACAAGGACGATGAGAAAGAGCGGGAGGAAGAACTTCAGGATGGTTGATGTCACATCCCTCTGGATGCCGTATTCAAAAACCGCCCGGGAAAACGCGCCCTCGTTCTTCGCGTAGGTATAGTTGGTAACATAGTACCGTGCCCCGGTGAACTCCCACCCGGGAATGTCTGCCTCCTGGTTCAGCCCGGTCATGGCGGGATCAATGACAAGAACCATCTTCTGCTCGTTTTTCACCCTGGGCTCGAGTTTCAGGTGCAGCGTATGGCGGTCAAACGGGTACCGTTTCAGGTCAGGTTCGGCAGTAAGGACCGCGATAACCCGGTACTCTTTCTCGTTTGGCGTATCCACGACCTTACTGACCGATGTGAACATGCCGTTCATCAATTCCAGGTCGTCAAGGGAGACGGGCGAATCGGATTTGACATTTAAGTAAAAATCAGCCCCCACTGAACCTGCCGCCACCTCGAACCGCTGGAAGTCAACGACAAAGACTGTGATAGTTACCCCCTGGGGAGTGGTCACGTTCTGCGGCCCTGAAGCATCCATGCCGGCAGCAGTGACCAGGGGAACCGCAGCAAGCAGGAATGCGAGGCTGATAAGGAGATTTTTGGCGGTATGATGTTCCTTCCTGTCTACCCTGCCGCTTACGCGTCCAGGATCCTGTCCCCTGTCCCTTCTGGTGGAAATAGTATCTCCTTCCTGTAAGAACATGGGTGAAGGGATATATTAATGCCGGCGATTCTTGCCGGGAATCCCGCAGGGCCCTGCTCCGAAACGGGACGGCACTGCAAGGGTTCATATGGGCCCGGGCATAATGGTGAAACCATGGCGGATTACGTTCTTGTGCATGGCGGCAACATGTCAACGGAAACATGGAACCGGCTGACCATTGGCGCACCGGTCTCTACCCCGGATGGCCTTCTTGGCCCGAAGTACTGGGATGGCACTGTGGCGGTTCTTTCGGCTGCCGGTCACCGGGTCTTTGCGCCTGCCCTGCTTGATGAGCGCTCCTGCCACCTTGTCGATCATATCAGCCAGGTATGTACGCTCATCAATAAAGAACAGGTATCTGATGTGATCCTTGTCGGGCACAGTTATGGCGGAATGGTAATAACCGGCGTAGCTGACCGGATGCCGGATCGTATTCGCCGGCTGGTGTACCTTGATGCGGCGGTGCCGGATCCCGGGCAGTCGCTCTATGATCTGCTGGAGCAGGGCCTGCGGGATGCATGGGGCAGGACGCCGGAGCTGCCTGAACCGTCTCCCCCGTATGTAGAGAGGATACGGTTTGATCCTGCAAACCTGCGCCGGCTGAAAAAAACGTACATCCGCTGCACGAAAAGCGATTTTGCCGGAGTCACCCGTATTGCACAGGAAAAGATTGCAGCCAGTCCGGAATGCTGGACCTATCTTGAACTGCCCTCCTCTCATGTCCCGATGGCCGATATGCCGGAAGCGTGGTACAGGCTGATTCTGGATGCTGCGGAATAACGGGCAGATTTTGTTGTCACGCGCCCCTCATTCCGGATAGCGTTCCGGCTACTGACGGTTCCCGATCGGGTGCCGGCAGCCGGGTTCCCGCACCTGAATCATTTTTCCTTCCGATACCTCTGTATCGTGAACGTAAAGGAGCGATCCATCCGGGCTGATGAAAAAAGGGTATTACGGTAGCCGGGTAATGTCGTTATTCTCCATGAGCATATTCTTATATGACACCGGCTGTTGTGCGAATTCTGTAAAATCCCCGAATTCTGACCACATCTGGTTGACGGAATACCCTGGTTTTGCCAGGTATTCCATGGCCCGGGTCACGTTTACCATTCCCGTCCTGTCGAACGACCGGTATACGTGGGGATATCCCTCAGCCCCGAGGAATGACGGGCTGCCCGTAACTACCTGGAAGTGGAGGTGCGGGAGATCGGAATTTCCGCTGTTGCCCATACGGCCAATGACCTGCCCCTCCCTAATCCTGTCGCCCTCCTTAACGGTAATCGAACCCGGGATCATGTGGGCATAGCAGGCATACTTCTGGTTCCCGATATCCACGATCACCGCGTTGCCGGCTGCCGTGTCAAACGTGACCGGCGGGGTTGAATAGATGGTTTCAATATCTTCAAGCTCGTCCTTGGCAAAAACAACAGTCCCGTCAGCGACCGAGTAGATCTCCTTTCCATACCCGAAATAATTCTTTGCAAGGCTGGCATTACCGCTTGCCGCCTGCCCGGTCACGGGATCCAGAAGAACCCAGTCCTGGGCATATCGCTGGGGAACCCGGGTTACCCCATTAATGGTAATCTGGGCACTGAAGTGGTGAGTCAGGGGCGAAGTTGTTTCCATGGCCATCCAGCCTGATCCCTTGAGGGGTGATCCGACAACCACCGGCTTGAGGTCTTTACGAACGACAACTTCACCGCCAGTAATCGTGAGCGGAGGTTTGCCTTCTGCGCTCCGGTTCAGGGTAAGCGTATGGACAAGTCTGTCCGGCACAGAGTCCGGGCCTGTTTTGAACCAGAGGGAAATACGGGGATATCTGAGTTTACCGGTCCCGGTTTTCAATTCAGCATCTGTCGGTGGGGGTACCGATGCCGGGTGCCAGAGTTCGGGCAGTAGTTCCTCCTCCGGTGCATACACAACCGTCCCGGTTGCCGGATCGATGACCTCAACGGCATCGACAACGACCGCCTCACCTGCTTCCGGCACAAGTTCAAGTTCGTACGCAAGATTTACCCCGTCAGGACTCGCGACCGGTATTGGCCCGAACGGGACTGACATTTTCACAGCAGATTCCGGGGTTTGGGCCTGCGCCACACCTGTGGTGGCTTTCCTGATACTATTCAGGAGGGCGACCCGCATTTTACCAATATTTGCCGGGGATGATCCCACCGAATTAATGTTGTACGTAACATAGGTGTCTTCCGCGGGAAGGTAATACCAGAACGTGAATGATCCGGGATAGCCACCGGTGTGTCCCCGCACCTCAATATCGGCATCCTTTATCGTATGGTTCTGGTACCCGAGACCATACCCCGACGCGCCGGATAACGGATCCGGTGTTTCCATTATCGCAAGTGAGGTTCTGCTGATCAGTTTCCCGTCACGGAGTGCCCGGTGGAACCTGTTGAGGTCTGCAGCGGTGCTGACAATATCCCCGGCTCCCCGGTCGAAGAGGATATAGAGGTCGGTATAATCATCGATCGACCCGTCCGCTCCCGGCATGGTTGCCCGCATGTGGGGGCCCGGGATGTGGTTGGTGTGCTGGAAGAAGGTATCATTCATGCCGGCCGGGATGATGATCGTGCGGGTGGCATAGTCCTCGTAGGGTATCCCGGCAGCTTTGTCAACGATGAGGGTCAGGAGGATATAGTTCACGTTTGAGTACGTGTAGTTTGTCCGGGGGGAAGACAGGGGGCTGTGTTTCAGGCCGTAATCAAGACCTGCCTGGTACGGGACGGGGACATCCGGGTTTTTCAGTTCTTCAAGATTGATGGCAGACTCGTCATAGTCCGCAATCCCGCTGGTATGACTCAGCAGCTGCCGGATCGTGATCTGGTGGCCGTTGGGAATCCGCGTCACCAGATCCGGATCAAGCCAGCGATCAATGGGATCGTCAAGCGATAACTTCCCTTCCTCGGCAAGTTTCTGGACAGCAACACTCGTGAAGGTCTTGGAGACGCTGGCGATCAGAAAACGCATGCCGGGCTCTGCTTTCTGTCCGGTTACCGGCGACGCATTGCCTGCGGCAGAGTTCCAGGTCCACGCAGGTGCAGCAACCTCGATCTGGATCCCGGGGACCTGGCCGGCCCTGATCTCATTATCAATCGCATTCTGGAGGTCAGAACGTACCTGTACCGGGGGTGAGTTCTGCCGTGGATCCGTCGGGGGATTTGCAGCCGGGCCCGGCTGGGTGCATCCGGCACAGAGAATCAGGAGCACGATACTGCAGGCAAACACAGGTAACAGGTTCCGGGTCATGGTATCAGCCACTCTTGGATGATGATACCGGGGAAATAATTAAGCGTTTGGAACATTCGTCTCCTCATGGGGGAGAACCCCGTCCATGGACCCGGCATGTGCCGAAACGGCCCGTTTCCCTCCGGCAGGTGAAGCCTCTTTCGGCCCTGTCTGGCCTCGGGGGCAGAATTAAGTCAATTACCGCCGAACTGTTCCTTGTATATAACAAAAAACCCGTATCCATGGCAGGCATCCCGGATATCCCGGTAATATCACATGGCGTTCCAGATATCTCCTGTACCCCGCTTACCTCCCCGGATGCAGAAGATGCAGCCCGCATCTACACGGAGGTCTTCCTTTCTGATGAACCCACGTCGCACCGGCATGGCCTTGATCCCGGTATTTTTTACCCGTATGCCCTGCACTATGTCCGGTCGCTCGTGACAAAAGATCTCAGTTTTATTGCCCGTGACAAGGCCAC
>JAAZNH010000214.1 GCA_012798365.1 Methanomicrobiales archaeon
CGGGATTTGAACCCGTCTTATCGCGAAGGCTCCGCCCTCGCACCCGACTAGACCTCACGGTCCTGAACCAAAACTCTCAAAAACGAATGGACTCGACGGGATTTGAACCCGTGGCCTTCACGTTGCAAACGTGACGATCTACCCCTGATCTACGAGCCCGTGCATCTGCACTTGCGGCATACTATTTTTCTGCGGATTCCATATAGTTGTTACTGTCCGGCCGGGAAAAAAAGGGCGAATAGCGGGTATTTCCGCGGGGATACCCGGCCTGTCGCAGGGTGTTTCTCATTCTTTCTTGGGGGGCTGTTGCCGGGTATGGGTAAAGATTGTCGCACCGGCAGCGATGGATGCGGTAATAACACCGATGATGGCAACAACAACGCTTGAATTTTCAAGCAGCCCCTTCTCTGCGGTTGCCGTTATGACCGGTTCTGCAGTCACGACCGGGACGATGACCGGCACCTGCTGGGTTGAGGGTGACGAGATCTGGTTTGTGGGCTGCAGGGTCCCGAACGCGTGGCTGGATTCACCGGGAATGACATAGATTGTCCCTTCGTAATCATAGTACCCGCTCATCGCAAGCCGGATGATGTGGCTTCCCTGCGGGACACCGGTCAGGTTCGCCGGGGTTGTCCCGTAATATTTTCCGTCAATGAGGATACTGGCCCCCAGGGGAGAAGAATACACGGATACATCCCCGCCCTGCAATCCGGAAACGGGCGTCGGGGTGACACTGGGAAGTTGCGTGGTTGCCACTGGCTGGATGGTGGTAACAAGGGTTGCCGGTGTTGCAGCTGCCGTGGTCTGGACCGGTGCCGCGGTAGCCGGGGTTGCTGCAGGAGTTGCCGGGGACGGGAGGAGACGGGTTATCAGCCGGTAGAGGATGGAATCTGCGGTCTCTCCGGACATATAGGACGGTGCCGGGCCGGTAGTCCATTCAATGACATATCCCTTGCCGTATTTCCAGTACAGGAGGGCCGGCATGCCGGTAGTATCGGTGCCAAAGTTCAGCAGTGTAACGGCACCGCTTTTCGGGACAACCTGCTCTTTGTCAGGAGCGGGACCGGTCAGGGTAAAGGGAGCCTGCATGCCGGCAAAGATCTCTTTGGATTCGGCACCGGCAGGGTTGCTGATCACCATGCTCTGCTCACCCGTTGAAGAACCCCCGTTTGACCCGGGGAGGCTTGCATCGAATGCCCGGTTGGACGGATAGGTGATGATCAGGATCTTGCCTTCCGCAACAGCGGTTTCGAGTTTTGCCGCGGTTGATGGTGAAAAGGTGTCTTCCCCGCTGATGATCATAACATCGACGGACTCCTTGGTGAACTGGTTGACCGAGCCGTCAAGATCGGTCCCCGCGGAGCCCGGAATGCTCCGGACTACCGTGACGGTGTCGGGATGGAGGGCCGGGTCAAACCCGGAGTTTGAGCCGTACATGGCTACGGTGAAGGCACCAGCTGGTAAAATGATTGCCAGCAGTGCAAGGAACACTGCCAGTGGTATTGTATAGGACGGTTTTTTTAAGAACATTCGTCACACCCGTTTTTCCCGGATAATCCGGGAAGCTGCAGTACAGTACGTTGTCAGGAAGGGGGATAAATCCATTTTGGCTCCGGAGTGTATTGCGGCAGGAAAAACCGCCGGATTCCCCGTGCAGTCTGCCAGCGCGGACAGGATATCCGATCCCTCCATCTCATTTCCGGTCATGAGACGGTGGCAAAAAACCAGACTATGGACCCGGCGGGATTTGAACCCGCGGCCTCTACGTTGCGAACGTAGCGATCTACCCCTGATCTACGAGCCCGCGTTTTGGTTAATAGAATCTGATTCACTGGAATATAGTTGTTGGTATCGGCGGCAGATACGAAAAAAAGGTCAGAGAATAATCTCGATATCGAGTTTCTCTGCCAGTTCCTTGTACCGGTTCCGGATGGTCACTTCCGTCACACCGGCAACTTCGGCAACTTCGCGCTGGGTGCGCCGCTCCCCGCCAAGGATGGAGGAGATGTAGATGGCAGCTGCTGCAACACCGGTCGGGCCGCGGCCGCTGGTCAGTTCCCGCTCGCCAGCCTGGCGGAGGATCTCCACGGCACGACTCTGGACCTCTCCCTTGAGGGTAAGGCCGGAGCAGAACCGGGGCACGTAATCGATGGGCGATGTCGGGAGGAGCTTTAAGCCCAGCTCACGGGAGATGAACCGGTAGGTCCTGCCGATCTCTTTTCTTGATACCCGGGACACTTCTGCGATCTCATCAAGGGTACGGGGCACGCTGCACTGGCGGCAGGCTGCATAGAGTGCGGCTGCTGCAACACCTTCAATGCTCCGGCCGCGGATGAGGTTCTTGTCAACGGCATCACGGTACACGACGGCGGCGGTCTCACGGACGTTCCTCGGAAGGCCCAGTGCCGATGCCATACGGTCCAGTTCTGACAGGGCAAACGCAAGGTTCCGTTCCGTTGCATTGCTGACACGGATACGGCGCTGCCACTTGCGGAGACGATAGAGCTGGGCACGGTTCTTGGAGGAGATGGCCCTGCCATACGAGTCCCGGTTGCGCCAGTCGATCATGGTCGAGAGACCCTTGTCGTGGATCGTAAAGGTCATCGGGGCACCGACACGGGAGCGTTTCATCCGCTGGTCGTGGTCAAACGCACGCCATTCGGGGCCGCGGTCGATGAAATCATCATCAATAACAAGACCGCAGCTCTGGCAGACAAGTTCGGCCCGCTCATAGTCATGCACCAGCTGGCGGCCGCCACACTCCGGGCAGACGGTTTCAGTGTGGTTCTCTGCCTTCTTTTCCTGCTCTTTCTGTTTGGTCCGTGCCTTGAGCGCTTCGCGCTCAGACTGGAGGACTTTTAACTTTTCAACTTCCTGCATCCACATTCACCTTTTCTTTTAAAACCCGCTCGTTTCCGGTTACCTGGCAAAGAGTTTCTCGTTGGGCTGGACAGTGCATTTTTCCCGGCAGAGGACAGCGGCATAGGGCGCTTTCACATTACCAAAGAGGTCCAGTATCTTGCCGACCGGTTTCATCCTCCGGTCGGTCACCTCGCTGTACAATGCGGGGAGCTGGGCGGCATCACACTGGATGATGAGCATCCGATCGCCAACGGTGCTCATCGCTCGGCCAACAACTTTCACACGTAACCTCGGACAGACAATGACGGTACTAAAATGTTTTAGTAATCTATATATGTGGGTCGCTTCCGTATTTAAAAATTGCGTATAAGTATATATAGAAATTTCAGGCTTTCAGAAATTTTTCGATATTTAAACATAATACCTGTTTGCACTCTTTTTCGGTCAATCCGGCCCCCCGCGCGACCAGTTTTCTCGCGCGTTCGTCCATAATATCCCCCGGGCCATGGGCATCCGAATCAACAACCAGCTGGCAGCCGGCTTTCTTTCCTGCCAGCGCAACATGGCCATTTGTCCGGTTATGGCCTCCCCGGGATGTTATCTCAAGGGCGATACCGTTCTTTGCGGCAAGTTTTGCATCCTCAGGTGTGATGAGGCCGGGGTGGGCAAGGACATCGACATCCCGGCAGGAGCAGGCCGCATGGTTCGTTCCCGGGGCAACCGGTTCAACGGGGGACTCCCCATGAACGACCACGATATCCGCCCCGAGTGCTTTGGCGCTCGTTGCCATCGGGCCAATCAGCTCGGGGGGGACATGGGTGATCTCGATCCCGCACAGGAGCCGGACCCCGCAGGCGCCGGCCGGTTCCCGCATCCGGTCGAGCGCGGAAAGGACCGCCTCGTAATTGGAATGATCCGCATGATCCGTGATTGCTACCGTGGTATATCCGACGACAGCCATCCTCCGGATCAGTTCTGCGGGAACCAGCTCCCCATCGGATAAGACCGTGTGGGTATGCAGATCATACATCCCTTTCATTTCCTCACTTCCAGTTTCTGGGCGATTTTCCGGATCAGGCTCTGTTTGCTCTCGCTCCAGGTTGCAACTGCACGCCCTTCGCGGCGGGCCCAGTGGGCCGGGTGGTGGTGCTCTTCGAGCCGGTAAGGAACACCTGCTTTTTTGAGGGCACGCTCAATATCGGTCAGGACCGGGCCCTTCGATCCCAGGCTGCGCGGGACGCGCCTCCCCTCTGCCCTGGTATAGGCTGCATTGAAGTAGCAGGGATACAGGACACACTCGCCTTTTTCCATTGCAGGATCGTTTGTGGGTCAAGGTATAAACAGTGTCCGCTCACAAACTCTAAGGTATGCACCATATCGACGTCAGGATCGAGAAGGACGTCTACGACGCCAACAACACCCTTGCCGACGAGAATGCCCGGCACCTCAAAGCCCACGGGGTTCGGGCATTTGATCTCCTGGGAGCGATCGGATCAGGAAAGACTGCCCTGATCGAACGCCTTGTCCCCCTGCTTGCAAAAAAAGGCCTCAAAGCAGGAGCAATAGCCGGCGATGTCTATGGAGATGACGATTTCCGGCGGATTGTTGCCACCGGCATCCCGGCCTTCAACGCCAATACCGGCAAGGAATGCCACCTTGATGCCCATCTCGTTGAACATGCCATCGACCACCTCCCGCTGGACGAGATCGATGTGCTCTTTATCGAGAATGTCGGGAACATGGTCTGCCCGACTGACTTCCGGCTCGGTGCCGAGAAACGGATTGTTGTTGTCAGTTCAACCGAAGGCGATGACGTTGTCAACAAGCACCCGATGATGTTCCGGGACTGCACGATCGGTGTCATCAACAAGGTGGATCTTGCACCGCTGGTCTGGGCAAACCTGGACCGCATGCAGAAGGACATTGCCCGCTATAACCCGAAGATGCCGGTCTTCCGGACCAACCTGAAAACCGGTGACGGTGTTGCAGCGCTCCTTGATGCGATCCTTGCATAATAGTTCCATACTTTTTTCTGCCCTTTTTTAAGAAACCAGGTAGTACTATAAATAACGCTGAAGTCAATATATAGAGCACCATCTTCGGGACAGTCAGGTTCCGCAAGAACAACCTAGTGAGAGTGACACCATGCAGTGGCAGGGAGAATCAGTCCGTAAAGTGACCGGGGGCAGGCGCCGCCCGGCAGCAATGAAACGCAGAGCAGAGATCGGTCTTGCACCGGCAGACACCCATATCGGGGAAGACCGGGCCCGCATCATGCGCACCTACGGGGGCAATGACAAGGTCCGTGCGCTCCGGGCAAGTGTTGCCAACGTGACCAACCCCAAGAACGGTGAGACTAAGAAAGCCAAGATCCTCACCGTTGACAAGAACACCGCCAACCCGAACTATGTCCGGCGGAACCTGCTGACCAAGGGTGCAGTCATCAAGACCGAGATCGGCCTGGCACAGATCACCAGCCGCCCCGGCCAGGACGGCATCATCAACGCACTCTTACTCGAATAATCCCATTCTTACCAGCAATCTTTTTTCACCAAAGAATTTCAAATGCAGATCTATGCGAAGGATCTACTATCGGTTTCCCCAGCGGGTTGATCTCTCGTTTGCCATGGGTATGCCGTTCAACGAGACCCTCAGGTATATCGCCGACATCCATAATGAGGAAACCACCAAAACCACCGGAAAAGAGCTGGTCAAGGTCAGGACAAAGGTGGAAATTGCAACTGACCGCGCCTCGTTTGGCGAGATCACGGCGGATATCCTCCGGCCCGGAGTAATATCCGAAGCCGTGGACCTCAGGATTTCCGTGCTTGCCCTGGCTCTCCGCGGGGGGGGAAAGGTACCGATAGCCAACGATATCTTTTACCTCCGCCTGACAGACCAGGGGTCCCGCACCGATATCGATATTGCCAAGGAAGGCCGCGGCGAGGGCCTTGATGCGCTGGACATGAAAAATATCCTGCTGGGTGCCGGTAAGTGACATTCAGGACCGCGATAGCCGCACCGTTCAAGCATACGCGCAAGACCGGGATGAAAAAGAACGAGCTCGTCTATTATTACGCGCTCGACCGGAAATGGATGAGCACCGAACAGGCCAACCATCTCCTGCGCCGGGCAGAAGAGGCGAAGCTCATCTCCGTGGAAAACGGGGTCTATACACCCTTGTTTGATGTTGGCAGTCTCACCATCCCCATCGGGTTCAAACCAACCTCAGCGATTTTTGAACAGCACGATCCTTCTGAAGAACTGATCGCACGTATTGCCCGGGCAACCCGGACTGAAGAGACCGAAGTGGCCGCCGGCATGAACCGGCTCATCAGGGAGGGATTTGATGCAAACCTCCTGCCCGCTGCGGCCCTTGTGATCCTTGCGCGACAGGCAGATGTCCCGTTTGCGGATCTTGAAGATGCGCTCCTGCAGTCAATAAAAAAAGGATAACCCGGTTTCCCCGCGTGTACGGGGCAGAATACTACCCGGGCGGGGCTCTTTGCCCGGATCAACACAAAGTATTTTTTGTGTATTTATTCATTACATATCATTGGATGTGTAAGGAGCATCAATCATGAGAAGAGGAAGAAGAAACGATATCTTTGACCAGCCGTGGGTTCCTATCGCGGCGGTAATCGGTGTAGTTGCCGTGATCGCGATTGCAGCATTTTTCTTCATGGGAGGGTTTGGTTCCGGTGGCGAAAGCCAGGCGCCGGCAGCTACAACCACCTCATCAGGATCAACCGGAAGCAGCTCATCCTCGCCAGTGGCAAGCGGCACCGTGAACCCCGCGGTTATCAAAACCCAGGCCCCGGTCTCGGTTCCCTCGGAGGGCGTGTTTGTCAGGGTCGATTACATTGGCAGCTTCTCGGGAACCTATGGCATGGATCGCTCAATGGAGACGGCAAAGGACTCCGGAACCCGGCTTTATGAAATTCCTGGCGCAACCGGCACCGTCTCTGCAAGCTTCAAGAAAACCGATACATCCACAAAACCCCACGAACTGACCGTTGAGATCTACAAGAACGGAAAGGTCCTCAAGTTCGACAAGACCACGGAACCCAAGGGTGAAGTGACCGTATCCTATACCCTCTGAAGAGGGCAATCCTTTTTTCCATCCGTTTCAGCCACTGTTCCGGTACCGCAGGAACCGCGTGACCATGCGGTGTGCACCAACCAGGAGATAGAAAACAGGTACGGGATACCTACATGAAAGGAAATCAAAAAAAGTATTGAACGCGGTAGTGGTATTACCGGGTCTTCTTCTTCTCTTTCTTCTCGCCCTCAACCTTCGGGATGAGCTCGTCGAGCGTCTTTTCCCCGTAGGTGGTGACAAGGGCGTTGATCTGGACGAAGTCCTGGGTGATCTCGTTTGCCCGGACCGTCTTTCTCCGGCGCTCGCCGTCCATCACCGGGTGGAACCCGATGCCGCCGGCAAGGAGGAGTTTCTTCCTTCCTGCGCCGGGGATGCTCTTCTTGGCGGTTGTTCCGGTGCGGTCCGATGCTCCGGTGATCTTGATCTTATAGCCGGCAAGACCGAGGCTGCCTGCATCCACTTCATCACCGATACGCTTGCCCACGATTGCGCCTGCTGCGCCGCCGGTTGCGTCAACATTGTACGCGCGACCGGTCTTGGGGTCTGATACTACGACTTTGAATTCGACCATTGTTGATTGCTCCCTTCTGGTGCTGATAAAAAACCCATGGGGTTTTTACGTCTCTGGCTGCCGGCAGATACGCCTACCCATGAGAGGTACCCATTTTATTTGACCGGTACACTATTTAACCCTCGCGTCCGGAAGTACGCCGGATCACTTGCCCCAGAAGGGGTTGCCTTTCCGGCGCATCGCGGTGTATTCGCCCAGGATCTCCTGGGTGCTGATGTTGAGGGTCTTGATCATCTCTTTTTCAAGCACCTTGACGTGGCGCTCGGGGATATCCACAAAGAGGTCATCCCCCACGCTCACCTGCCGGCCCACCGTAGCACCTTCGATGGAGATTGCCACCTCAAGGCCGGCATCCGCTTCACGGATGGACTCCTGCCGGAGCTGCATGGTCTTGAGATGCCCGACTTTCTTGCCGTCAAGATGGATCAGTTCAACACCGCTTCGCAGTTTCCCGCCAAGCACCCGGACCCCCACCACCGCGGGGTTGCTCTGGCGGAAGACGCAGTCGGGCAGCAGCCGGATTTTTGCGGGCATCACCACATGCTCGAACCGCTGTTTCTCCATCTGCCGCTTCTGCTCATCCCGCCATTCAATATACTGGTCAATGAGCTGGTAGATGACCTTGCCCTGGAACACCTTGACCTGGGTATAGAGCGGGTTTTTCAAAATCTCCGCTGCATCGGGAAGAACCGGGGTGTTGAAACTGAGGAGAACCCGGAACTGAGGATTCTTGATGGTTTCCGTTTCCACAAGGTCGAGCCGGCTGACCGGGCCCACCTCTGCCCGCATGACCCCGATCTCCTTGGATTCGAGTTCCTTGCAGAGCGCTTCCAGTGCCCCGATCGTATCGGCCTTGATGACAATTCCTTCATCAGCCAGCTTGACGTGGATCTCGGTCATCTCTTTTTTGATCTTGGCCTCGATCTCCTCGCGGTTGCCCCGGATAACAAAGAACGGCGAGCCGGCAATGACACCTTCAAGGTTCGGGGCCGTGACCTTGATACCGGATGCTGCAGCAACCGATTTGACCCGCTCGAACCGGTCCTCGATGAGGATCTCCTTCATGGGCCGGGGTTTCAGGAGGGTCCTGACCTTGGTCACGAGGACATCTCCCTGCGTTGCGACGGCAATCTCGTCCCCGACTGCCAAAGTGCCGTCGTACAGGATCACGTCAAGCGTGGTACCAAGACCGCGCTCCTCCTTGACTTCGAGCACCGTGCCGGCCCCTGCACCCTCGACCGAGAGCTTGAGCGACTCGCTCATGTAGCGCTGGGCGAGCCCGATCATGACCATGAGCAGATCCGGAATCCCTTCACCGGTATGGGCGCTGACCGGTACCACCGCGAGGTTCCGCTGGAAGTCAGCAACGCGGTCAAAGCGGTCTGCCGAGAAGTCGAGTTCAGAGAGTTTCCCCACGATCTCGTAGGTCTTGTTCTCGACATCGGTCTTCACCCGCTCGTTCTGTTTTGCAAACGAGGAGAGGAACGATTCGTTCTCGTTGACCCGCCACCCGTGGATGCGATCGGTTTTGGTTGCAGCGATGACAAAGGGTGTGCGGCAGTTCCGGAGGATCTGGAGTGCCTCGATTGTCTGGGGCTGGAACCCCTGGTTGATATCCACGACAAGGATCGCCATATCGGCAAGCGCCCCGCCCCGTGCACGCAGGGTGGTGAACGCGTGGTGTCCCGGGGTGTCGATGAACAGGAGGCCCGGGATATTGATCGGGATTTTTCCCATCGACCCGCTCATCGTCCGGATTGCGTCGATGGGAACGATCGTTGCCCCGATGTGCTGCGTGATCGCGCCTGCTTCGGAACTGACCACCGAGGACCCGCGAATCCGGTCGAGAAGCGATGTTTTGCCGTGGTCTACGTGCCCAATGACGCAGACAATCGGCGTCCTGATCTTCGGGTTCTCCGCCATAATGCTCCCTTCGTTATCGAAAATGCCCTGTGAAGTACGGGTACGAATCCCGCATGGTCCTGCGAGTGACCCGGCGCCGCGCCAGGCCTTCTTTTCAGGATGATGCCTTCAGAGCCACCGGATATATAATGGATGTCTGACCCTATTAAGTATCACTCTCTCCTGTCATCCGGCCCTGCCGGGGGGCGGGGCGGGGAGTGTGGAAGGTAACATTAATCACAGAACAGTGCGAATATAAACGGGCAATTTGCCGGGGTGGGGTAGTTGGTCATCCTAGAGGACTGTGGATCCTCCGACCCGGGTTCGAGTCTCGGCCCCGGCCTATTCTCTTATTCTTACGTCTGATTCTGCAGGGTTCTCCTGCGCGGGGTGCTGTTCAGGCACCGTAACCAAGGTTTGCATCAACCTCAGCCATTGCATCCTTTGCCGGAAGTCCAGCATAGATCATCTTATTCAGCACCGGAAGGAGCACATCTGCTTCCGCCACGACCTGGTTCCCGATCCGGGTCATGAGATCGGGCGAGAAGACCCTGCCCTGCAAAAAGATCCGCTGCTTGAGGCAGACAATGCCGGATTCCATGTCCAGCTGCGTGAAACAGACGGTCGAGAGTGCCGTGCGGGCAACGAACTCGGCAACCGCTGCCCGGTCCTTCTCCGGCACGGTTTGCGGGAGATAGGCAACAATCTCCATCATCACTGCATCAAAAGAGGGATCGCCAAACGGGAAGAGAAAGATCAGGGAATTGATGTTCCCGTTGCTGCCAAACACCGGTTTTGCATAGGCGATCATGCCGTTCGCCAGTTCGGTCTTTGCATAATTCCATTCCAGGACCAGCTGTTCTGCCTTTGCTACAATCCCCGGTCCTGCAGTTTCAGAGGGCATAATCTTCCTGTGCCCTTTAATCGCTCATAACCATGCTGATCTGACAGGGGACCGATACAGTACGTTTTTGTACAACAAGCAACAAAAATGTACATCAATCACTGCCCATCACCTGCGTACTGCCGGCCGGGCATCAAGGAATTTTATGGCACAGCACTCGTATGTCCACGGATATTCAGCCCGCGAGTCAGAGC
>JAAZNH010000215.1 GCA_012798365.1 Methanomicrobiales archaeon
GATTCCACGACCTCGGCGTTAAGGTCGCCGGCTGCCATCCGCTCTGCACTTTCTGTCAGGGCCTTGATGGGCCGGACAATCCGGCGCGACACCACGTAGACCAGGAGCCCGGTGCCGGCGATCGAGATGATGATGAGGGCTTCAAGGTAATACATCATCCGGGTTATGCTGGCATAGGCCTCCTTGGTGGGCAGTTCGGTCACCACGGCCCAGCCGGTACCTACTATCGGGGCATACACCCCGATAACATCATCCCCGGTCATCCCCTGGTATTCGTATACCTGTTGTGCATCCCCCGGGTCACCGGCAACGAAATCATGGACCGGGGGCATCCGGGTCATGTCCCGTCCATAGTTCTGCAGCACTTCGGCTGACTCCTGGTAGGCAATGAACCGGCCATTCTTATCAACCAGGTACGCGTAGCCGGTATCCCCGACATTGGTATGCGAGACTTTCTGCCAGAGCCGGACAACATTCACTTCGGATGTCAGGGCCCCGGTAATCTCGTCCTGCTTTGTCTGCACCGGCACGGTAACCCGGATCGAGAGGAGGCCGCTGTCGGGAGAGATATACGCGGGGCTGATGGAGGATACTCCGTTCATGGCATCAATGAACCCGGGGTCAGTTGCCATGGTGCCCAGTTCGCCGGGAAGGTACGTGTGGAACCGGGAGACTTTGACCGATTCAGCACCGGTTTTATCAAGGAGCGTGACCTGGGAAAAGATGGTCTGGCGTGATATCAGCAGGTCTTCGAGCACCTCGTGCTGCTGTGCTGTAGTCATGGATGAGAGCGGGGTAATCTCTTCAAAGAGCAGCAGCTCATCCCTGACCGAACCGGTAAATGAAGAGATGAGCAGGGCAACATTGTCCGCCCTGCTTTTCTGCAGGTCGACCATGCTCTGCTGCTCCTGGGAATAGGCGATGGCAATGAGCCCGGCACCGGTGACAGTGAGTGCAATGATGACGATAAGGATTGCAGCCCAGCTGAGCTTGGCTCCCAGGCTGCGGTTCCACGGGACCGCGGGGGATGTATCAGGATCGCGTTTTGGATCCCGGGGATTCATGCGCCTCCCCCCTGTTCAACCCGCGGTACTGCAGTGGCATATTCCCGGGGCCAGACCGGCAGATAGTCCCCGTTCTGTACCTGGACAATAAAGAGCGTGGCAAACTCGTTCTGCCCATCTTCGTCAAACCGTATCCGCTCGGCCGGAAGGATCATGTGGGGCCCGCGGGGCATGTCGGTTTTTGCAAGGGCGTCCCGGAGCGCACCACGGTCGTTTTTTCCGGCACGTTCCAGGGCATCGGCAAGGACCCAGACTGCCTGGTACGTGTACGCACTGTCCCCGGTAATATTCGCGCCGAAGCGGGCCCTGAACCGGTCATTGACCTCTTTTCCCCCGGGTGCATACTGGGAGTATTCTGATGAGGTGAAGGTCCCGTCCGCTGCGGATCCCAGCCGGCCCGTATACTCCGGAAGCGTTGTACCCCCGGCAGTATCGATAAGCGGAATCGTTGAACCGGATCTCCTGAGGGCCTGCCGGATGAGGATGCTGTCCTCAGCATAGGTTACTTCAAGGATAGCATCCGGGCGGGATGCGAGGACGCGGGCGATCTCGGTATCAAGATTTGTCACCTTTTCCGGGTTGTAACTGACCTCGGTTGCCACGACCATGCCGTTCTTCTCAAGGGCAACCTTCTGGGCAAGCGCCGAGGAGGTCCCAAAATCCGTGTTCTCATGGAGCAGGGCAACCCGCCGGACCGGCTGCCCGGTCATCCGTTCCAGGTCGAGGAGGAACCGGCCCTGGTCCCGGCCGTAATACTGGGCTTTAGGGATAACCCGGAACGTGTAGCGGAAACCCCGCTCGGTAATCACATCCGCGATCCCGACACTCACGATGAATGGTGTCTCGTATTCTTCGGCTACCTGGGTTGCAGGCCTGACAACACTGCTCTGGTATGCACCAACGATGGCAACAACGTTGTCGTTCTGGATCAGGTTCCGCGTTGCATTTGTCCCGTCAGCGGCATTGCTCCTCGTGTCAGCAATCACCGGTTCCAGCTTTGCCCCGCCAAGCGAGGCTATACCCCCAGCGGCATTGATCTCCTCGATTGCTAAAAGAGCCCCGTTGGTGCAGTCCTTCCCGTTATAGGAAAGGTCCCCGGTCAGGGGAAAAAGAATACCAACCCTGATGGTTTCCGGGGCCGGGGGCTGACCGGTGCCGGTACAGCCGGCCGCTGCCAGCAGCAGGGCTGCAAGCAGGATGAGAAAAAAACCCGCTGCCCGCCGCATTGTCAAGTGTTTCCCCCGTAATTTCATGCACGGATTCAAACGATAATACGGGTCACCACTATATAATAATTAAGAAAGTAAGAGGCCGTGTACCTCCGCAGGGTACCTCAGCCCAGCCTGAACCCGGGGCCGGAATCGAAGAGTTTCTGGTAGAGCGTTGAGAACAGCCGGACATATTCTGCCGATTCCGGCGTGGCAACATAGCGGATCTTCTCCTCCTCTTTTACCGTTGCAAGGTAGCCTTTCGATGTCAGGAATTCCAGGTATTCCTGTGCAGTCTTCGAGTTGAGATCACACCGGTTGATGATGGCTGTGAACGATCGCGCGGATTTGCAATAGACAAGGATCTCCCAGTAGATCTCGTACACCGTGCGGCGCCCGGTCATGGTTCATCAAGCCCCAGTGACGCCTTCAGGGCGCATTCCGATTCTTCGATCTCTGCAAGCCGGTTGTTCCAGGCAACGGCAAATTTCGTGAGATAATATGATGAGGCAAGGTTTGCAGCAAGGATTGCAAGCGTGAGGACCTGGGCAAGGATGGTGATCCGGTTGTCCAACGTGATGGAAAAACTGCCCGGCCCACAGGAGAATGTTTCAAGGCTGGTCAGTATTCCGAGCAGGAAAAGACAGAGCCCGCAGAGCGGGCCAATGAGGATAACCGTCCCAAGAGTCCGGCGGATCTCCCTATAATGCGCAAGCATCCTGACGATGAGGCAGGTGATACGCTCGTACGAAAGAGACGGGTCTTGTGCATCGAGCAGGTCCCGCACCTCCCGCACACCCGCGGAAATCCGGCGGGTTGTATGGAATGCACTGACCCCGAGCCCGAAACAGATCATCGCCACGACGCCGGTCAACAGCCGGAGTTCAGGAGATGCCATGCTGTTTGTGAGTCCCAGCACGGAAGCGATAATGTACAATAGGCCGGAGACTATTGCGATAGCTCCAACGACAAGGTTCATTGTTGACACAAGACAGAAGTATCCCACCTCTGTCCGGAACTGATTTACCACGGGTTTCATGATGTACCGGCTTACCTGTATTCTGGCGTTCTGCAAATAAATGGCATGAAACTTTGTTACCTGTCACGGCTCACGACAGGCAGGGTGCATGACCGCAGGTACTTATTTTCCCGGCACTTATATGATACGCAGGTGAACAGATGTCAAAACGGGCTGTCGACATGACCTTCCAGGCGCTCTATACGCTCACGGACCTCCGCGTCCTCCTCCGTGAAACGGCGCCTTCCCATGAATTCAATGCACAGCAGAAAGCACAGGCACAACGCCTGCTGGAGAACCTTGAGCGGCAGGTCGGGTCGCTGAAACAGGAGATGCTGAAATGAGGTGTGGCAGCGGTATCGAGGCCCGGCAGGTTGACGAGCTCTTCATCAATATTGATCCCATCCAGGCAGGCGGCCGGCTGACCGGCGATGCGATGAAGGCTGTCATTGCCTATGGCGACGGGTACTCTGTTTGTGATAACTGCCGGAAACCCAACCGGCTTGACTACATTGCAAAGCCTCCCATCGCGGAGTTCCACAAGGATGTTGCAACGTGGCTGAACATGGACGCGGTCCGGACCGTGCCCGGGGCACGCCGGGGGTTCCAGGCGGTTGCCCATACCTACGTTAAGAAAGGCGATCCCGTGCTCCTCACGTCGCTCTCGCATTACACTGAGTTCCTCGCGGTTGAGGAGACCGGTGGAATTCCCCGCGAAATCCCGGCAACTGACCAGAAACTTGTCACGCCCGATGCGGCTGCAGAAAAGATCGAGGCAGTGAAACGCGAGTTTGGCAGGGCGCCTGTCCTTGCGTTCATTGACCATGTCGATTACCAGTACGGCAACATGCATGACGTTAGGGGTATTGCAAAAGTCTGCCGGCAGTACGATGTGCCGATACTCTACAACGGGGCCTATACGGTGGGGATCCTGCCGGTTGACGGCAAGGCACTGGGCGTTGATTTTATTGTCGGTTCCGGCCACAAGAGCATGGCAGCCCCCGCACCCTCCGGTATCCTTGCCACAACCGCAGAGCGGGAGAAGGAGGTCTTCCGCACCACCCAGATCACCGGCGATGTTACGAACCGGAAGTTCGGGATCAAGGAGCCGGAGATGATGGGCTGCACGCTGATGGGCGTGACCCTTGTCGGCATGATGGCCTCGTTCCCGCACGTGAAGGAGCGTACAAAGCACTTTGATGCGGAACTCAAAAACCACCAGGTTGTCATGGATGGTCTCCTGTCGGTTGAGGGCACCACCTGCCTCTCGGAATACCCGCGCAAGCACACGATGACCCGGATCAATACGATTGAATCCTTTGACAAAATTGCAGAAACCCACAAGAAACGCGGGTACTATCTCCAGAGCGCTCTTGAGGAGCGGGGTATCACGGGCATCATTCCCGGTGCAACGAAAGTCTGGAAGTTCAACACGTACGGGGCAACGGCAAAACAGGCAGAGCACCTTGCCCGGGCATTCGTTGAGATAGCACAAGAGAACGGGTTGCCGGTCAAAGCCTGATTTTTTTTAAATTTTTTTAATCCGTTCATTCTTTTCGTATCACCCTTTCCATACACGGGGTATAAACACAGGCTCGTATCATTTTTTTTTAGATTTTTTTGTAACTTTCCTGTCAGCAGTAATAGTTTCGTCCATTTTTCTCCTCGCCCTCTTTTTAACAGTTCCATCCTGGAACGGTCGGGAAGGCATCCGGATCCGATCCACTCCTGATCCCGGATCCGGGCGTTGTACGACCCCGGATTACCTGCCACAATGATGGCTGCGGGGAATTTCATGCAATTGAGGGGGTATTTCACGCAAGGGTTCTGGATCGGGGCCCGATTTGCATGAATCACGGTTATCCGGGTATTTTTCAGGGTGCTATAAAACCTTAACAGGCCCTAATGGCTGGCCAAAACCAGGAATCATCAGGGTACAGGCAGGGCTTTATGAAAAAAGGGGGTTACAGGCCCCCCGGGACCGGGGCTCCGGATCACGGTTTTTCCGGAACGGGTGTGATAACGAACGTGCAGTGATCGTAGCCGGATGAGTAACACTGCTCCTCAACCACATTCACGGTCTTGCTGAAATGGTAGGAGAAGATCCCGATCAGGACCCCGGTGTCAAATGCACAGGCGCCGTGGCCGGTGACCGGCAGGTCTTCACATTCAAAACAGCCATCCACTTCAAGAGTGACCGGGCTGGTACTGACAAGGGTAATTGTTCCCAGTTCATGGGCCTGCCAGAATGCGTTCATCTTCCGGACAACCTCTTCAACGGAACCTCCGGCAACCTTCGGCGCAAGCGTCCTCCCTATCTCAATGCCCGTCCTCCGGAGGACCGGATCAAGGTTGATCCCCATCTCCATAGCCTGGGTCCTGAAGACCTGGACAACGTACCGGAAGAATGAGACGATGTCGTCATCGGCAAACGGCTGGCCGTGGTCCTGGCGTTTCCGTATGTGATCCGGAACCACTGCTCCGCGGTCTTCTGTTGTGAGCCGGCCTATCGATTCGGAGGAGAGTTCAATGTACCGTTTTCTGCTGTCGCGGGCACCGGGCCGGGACACAATCAGCCCGGCAAGCTCAAGATCCCGGATGTGAACCGAGATCGTGGACTTGGCCTTTCCGGTTGCCTCGACAATCTTATCGAACGGCACCGGCCCGTGGGCAACCAGTTCAAGAATCCGGTTTTTTATCGGGCTGTCGATTGCCATCACACGCGAGTCTGTTGAAAAGAGCCGGACTTCCTCATCATGAGTATCATCAGTCCGGTCCCTGCGTGCCTGCATGATCAGATTGTGTATCGCAATGTTCTTAAAGATTGTTCGCATACAATAGAACATTCGTATTGTTACGAACAAAGTGAGAGCCATGAAAGCCGAATCTTACAAGATTGCTGACGGTGTATACTGGGTCGGGTCGCTGGACTGGGACCTGCGGACCTACCACGGGTACACCCTTGACGGAACGTCCTACAACTGCTACCTGGTCTTTGGGAAGAAGACTGCCCTTATCGACAATGTCTATCCCGGCCACTCAGCCCAGATGTGGGCACGGATTGCCGATGCGTTTGCAAAGGAAGGAAGAAAGGAACAGATCGACATCATCGTCCAGAACCATGTGGAGAAGGATCACTCCGGGGCGCTTGTCGAGATCCATAAGAAGTTCCCCAAAGCCCCGATCTACTGTACCGAAGTTGCCCACAAAGGTCTCCTCCGGCACTTCCCGGCACTTGACGGTGCAGAATTCCACCACGTAACAACCGGGGAGACGCTCGATCTTGGCGGAAAAACGCTTGCGTTCGTCCAGGCCCCGCTCCTTCACTGGCCGGACTCGATGTTCACGCTCTATGCCGAGAAAGGGATCCTGTTCCCCAATGATGCTTTCGGCCAGCACCTCTGCTGCCCACAGCGCCTGGACACGGAAATCCCTGAGCACGTCCTGATGGATGCAACGCAGAAGTTCTATGCAAACCTGATCGTCCCCTTATCCCCGCTCTTCCTGAAAAAAGCCGGGGAACTCACCAGTCTTGGCCTTATCGAAAAGGTGAAGATGATCTGTCCTTCACACGGCCAGATCTGGACGAACCCGTCAGCTGTGATCGGGGCGTACGTGAACTGGGCAACCGGTGCGGGACGGAAGAACAAGGTGACGATCATCTACGACACCATGCATGGCTCTACGAAGATGCTGGCCCACGGCCTTGCGGAAGGAGTAATTGCCGGAGAGTGCGATGTGAAGCTCTTCAACCTCCATGAGGATGAACGGTCAGAGATTGTCAAGCATATTCTCGATTCAAAAGCGATCATGGTCGGTGTGCCGACTATCAATGACATGCCCTACCCGAGCATTGGCGACCTCCTGTATTATCTCAAAGGGCTCCACTTCGACCGGACCGGTGAACGCTTCGCTTTGACCTTCGGTTCCATGGGCGGCAAGGGCGGTGCCGTGAAGATGGTGGCAGATGAGCTTAAGGCCGCGGGTTTCACGGTAACCGGCTCGCAGGAAGTCCTGTATGTGCCTGACTCTTCGGAACTTGGTTCTGCGTTTGAGGCCGGAAAAAGCATGGCAGAACGAATCAA
>JAAZNH010000216.1 GCA_012798365.1 Methanomicrobiales archaeon
CCTCAAGGAAGAGCCGGTGGGGCTCGAACGGCCCCTGTGCCCGGATGATATCCGCAAGGTCATTGCACCGGGAACGGACCCGGTCAAACGCCGGATCATCAAAGAGATCGGCCGGGCCGATCAGTTCCCCGTTTGCAACCTGGAACCCGAAGCAGATGACCCGGGGCGGACCGTCAAACCGGGTGCAGTTGGCATCGCACAGCCCGACCGGCATCAGGGGGCCATGATGGGAGCCCCGCATCCACCCGGCAACCAGCACAGGAGTTGCAAATGGTTCGAGAACCTCGCCAAGAGCCGGAAACCCGTTCTGTGAACGAACAATCATCACGGGATCATCCTTACCCACATACTTGCCCGCGATGAGGCTCAGCCGCTGGGTGCTGCTGGAGGCAGCGATCTCGCCGTCACTCTGCCGGAAGACATGCTTGATGACATAGCTGGATGGCGCACCGATATAGGCGAGCATGCTGTAGGTCTCTTCAGGACATTTAAGCAGGATCTTTTTCTTCCCGACAAGATCATGGACCTCGAACGTGAACCCCCTTCGCATAGTAGGATCGATCACGAGGCCGGGGGTATTGAACGGGTCGGCAAAGATCCGGTACAGGAAATAATTCCACGCACCTGGTTCGGTCTTGTCGGCCATGAAGATGAGAACCGGATCGCTTGCCCGCTCCTCGAATTCCATCTCGGCAACACCGGGCCCGAGTCCCCGTACATTGCCGGAGAAGGCATCCGCAAGCATGTCCTGGCCGGCACCATAGAGTTTCATCTCCTTTGCAATGGCTGTGCATTCCATGAAGACATCCCACGCCAGTTTGTGTATCTTCTGGTTATCCACGCCACGGGTATGGGTCATGATCAGCTCAAGGTCATCCCCGCAGTGGGTAACCAGCGAGTCGGTAAGGAGTTTTCCTTCCTCGCTCCTGAGCATCTTTGCCGCTTTCTCTAAAATCCTCGGGTGAACGCGGGAGTGTCCCGGATAGCTTCCCACATCCGCCTTAATCACAGAAATGGTAGTCTTCGGCATCGTGATTTGTCTGTATGCGATGCCACTAAAAAAGGATTGTTAATAATCGGGGATAGTTTAATGCAGGATTTTTCTTACAAGACCTGCAGAGCCGTGTGAGCTGAACGCCCGGAAGAAGACAAGGCTCTCGGCATAGGCCATGGCTTCGATTGCCTTCTCGGTTGCTTCATCAACAGCATAGATCTCTTTATAGAATTCCTTGATGGCCATCTTGCAGTTGCCGTCAAAAACCTGGTGGTCCTTCTTACCGGGGTTCAAGGGCCGGTACTTCTCAAGGGTCCATTCCCGGATGTTCCGGTAGAGTTCGGGCTCGAAGACCTTGAAGTTCTCAAAGACGATGTCCTGCCAGAAGGTGCCGACATTGCCCTTGATGATGTCGCCCTTGGGGAAGTGGAGGTTGATGAGATCGCGGGGAGTGCCGGTGATGCCGTGCTGGGCAATCCCGACACCCAGCTTGTTGTCCCGGAGGGCTTTTGCGATCGCCTGTGTCTGCGGAATGTCGATGGAGAGCTGTTCCACCACATTGCCGTTGGCATCATAGGTGTGGCCATGGCTGCTGCCGTTTGCGATGGCGATGACGTGAGGGAAGACGTTGTTCTCGTTTAAGGCCCTGATGAACTCGACTGCTTCTTCCGGTTTTGTGAGGATGAGTCCGCCGGTGTCCTTGCGGCCGATCTCGCCAACTTCCACTTCAAGGCCGAACTCCTTGCCGTTCATCCTGCTCCGGATATGGTTTGCAAGTTCTGTAGTGACCCGGATGTTGTCGGCAAGCTCCTCGCGGACATTCTTCCCCTCGAAGTTGAAGAGGTGGGAAGCGTCAATGGCAAACGAGGTGTACCCCGCCGTGATCTGCGCATCAATCAGGTCTTTTGTTCCCTGCACTTCCGCAGCATCGCCTTTCTTGATGGAAATATGATCGGCGTGGAGTGCCCAGACATCACAGCCGGTGGCCTGTGCGGCTGCCGACATTTTCTCCGAAAAGACCCGGGGGGTCATGCCGGTGTAGCCACCCTTGAGGTCGCTCTCCGACCGTGCCAGTTCCATGAATACGGCAGAATCAGTATCCTTTGCAGCCCGTAAGATCCCCTTTGCCACATGGGTGACCCGGACATTGGCGGCCATGATGATCTTCTTCTGGCCGGCGATTCCCCGGAAGATAGCAGACCCGGCAATCGGACTAAAACCCTGTTTTTCCATATACACTCACTCCAGAATACTCATGCTTCTTTCATAAACTTTTCAATAAGGCTGATCTCGTTCTTACTGCCAACGTAAATCGGCGTCCTGTCCTCGATAGCGGAAGGTTTGACATCAAGGATGTCTGATTTGCCATTGCTGATGGCGCCGCCAGCATCGTGGATGATCTTGCCCATCGGGTTTGCTTCATACAGCAGGCGGAGTTTGCCTTTCTCTTTTCCCTTGTACGCGGGATAGGTGAAGACACCCCCCTTGTGAAGGATCTGGTGTACGTCTGCGACAAAACAGCCACTGAACCGGAGCTTGTAGCCGGCTGCTTCTAGATGCTCGATCCATTTCGCATGGGCCGGCAGGTAGTCTTTCCGGAGGGCGCCGGGCGAGTAGATCTTCCCGTCAGGGATCTTCATGTCCCGGTGTTTGAGGATGAACTCGCCCTCCTCGTTCTGGGCAAACTCATGGACACCATTTCCGGTGGTGAAGGTCAGGGTGGTGAGCGGGCCGTAGAGGAAGTAGAGGGCGGCAACCATGGTCGAACCCTTCTCAAGGACATTGCCGGGATAAATCCCGATAATTGATCCCACGCAGAGGTTCACATCAATCAGGGATGAGCCGTCAAGGGGGTCAATGACAACGCCGAAGTTGTGTTTTGCGTTCTCCACCTCAATGATCTTGTGCTGCTCCTCGGTAGCGATGTACCGCACAAGCCGGGAGTTCTTCAGGCCGGAGATGAAGACCGTATCGGCGTAGATATCGAGCGCCATCTGCTCCTCGCCAAACGTGTTGACTGTCTGCTCTTCCACCGGGATCTTCCGGACGGTGGTAAGGAATCCTTTCCTGACAAGGTGGGCCTGCGTGCTCAGGAAGAGGATCAGTTCCATTACATCCTTGTCTGTTCCCGCTTTTATGAGGAAATCCTTGAGTTTCATACTATGGTTCGCCTTCCGCTGCAGCGTCGGGGCAGCAGTGCCGGATATCCCCGCACGACACCCGTTTTTATTGTAATGTCGTTGGAGTCAATGACTTATCAGGATTATTATCCGGCCGGAAAGGTATTGGGCCGGCAATGCCGGGGGGTAAAGCAGAACAGGTCCTGCTCTTGAGAACAGGTAACGCACCTGGGGGATTGCAAGTGGACCGGCATGCGCTTGAGCCGGATGTTCTCCCGCTTGAACTGGTCATTCTCTTTGAATTGTCGTAAAACGAGACGGGGAATAATGGTAAAGAAAAAAAGGGAACGGGGTGAGAGGGAAGACCCGTTATCCCTGCGTGTCAGCCGGCTTTTCCGGCAGGGCATGCAGGGTCACTTCCAGAACACCGTTCCGGAACGTCTTCTGCAGGCTGTCGGGATCAACCGCTGGAAGTTCGGCAGTTGTGTGGTAGGGCATATCCGGGCCGCCAGCATCAATGACAATGATGCTGCCCTGCAGGTCGAGGGTGATGCTCTCCGGGGATGCCCCCGGAAGTTCTGCAATGACCTTTACCTCGTCATCGATCCGGTGCACTTCGGGAACAGGATGTGCTGATACACGGGACGGGGCAACCGGTTCTTCCCGGCCGGGAAACCCGGTATTCCCGAAGTTCTCAATCACGATACGGTAGCCGGTGGCCGGCTGGTCAATGGAGAGCATCGAACCCTGCATTTGGGTGAAGAGATGGTCCATCATCTCATCCATCTCATCAAAGATGTCCCGCGGGTATCCGTTCATGGTTCATTCCTCCTTACTTCTTGTTCTTCTTCTCTAAGTCTTCGGTCATCTTCCGGATAACGGCAAAGTCTTTCTTCCGCTGGTAGGTTGCCTTGCGCAGGTCAGCGACTGCTGCTTCATCTTTCTCCTTGTGAAGCATTGCTGCATGGCTGATTGCGGCAGATGCCTTCTCGAGGATCTCGCGCTGCTCGGTGTTGTAGAGCATCTGCCAGGCCTGACGCTCGGACTGCTCGATGGCATCCCGGTCAAGGGATCCTTTCACCCGTGCGAGTGCCGCTTCAAAGTGAGCCTTTGTCAGCATCACGTTCTTGATGGCATCTTTTCTCTCCTGCTCGGAGCGGCTGCCCATCTGGACGATGAAGTCACGCATGGCGGCCATCTTGGCTTCGCGGACTACCGCCTCGATGTCGGCGCCGACATACCCTTCAGTGCCTTTCACGAGGGCATCGGCATCAACATCCTTTGCAAGGATGCTCTCCGTGTCGCCACCGAGGTAGACTTCAAAGATCTTCCGCCGGCTCTCTTCATCCGGAGCAGGAACATAGATATGCCGCTCGAGCCGGCCAGGCCGGAGCAGCGCATCGTCAAGCATATCCGGCCGGTTGGTTGCCGCAAGAACAGTGACGTTCTTAAGCTCCTCCATCCCGTCAAGCTCGGTGAGGATCTGGGAGACCACACTCTCAGTCACGTGTGATGAGCCCTGGTAGGAGCCCCGCTTGGGAACGAGTGCATCGATCTCATCGAAGAAGATGATGGACGGGGAGGCCTGCCGGGCTTTCCGGAAGATCTCGCGGACACCTTTCTCCGATTCGCCAACCCACTTGGAGAGCAGTTCGGGGCCCTTGACCGCAATGAAGTTGCATTCGCTTTCATTGGCCACAGCCTTTGCAAGGAGCGTCTTTCCCGTCCCGGGCGGGCCGAACATCATGATGCCCTTGGGGGGCTTGGTCTGGAGCCGGTCAAAGACATCGGGGAACTTGATCGGCCATTCAACTGCCTCCTTGAGTTCCTGCTTGACCTCATCAAGACCGCCAACCTGTTTCCAGGTAACATCCGGTACTTCGACAAGCACCTCGCGCATGGCCGAGGGTTCGACATGCTTGCGAGCTTCGCTGAAATCCTCGTTGGTGACGCGGAGCTGGTCAAGAACCTCAGTCGGGATATCCTCGTCAATCTTGATCTGCGGGATGACCTTCCGGAGGGCGTGCATGGCGGCTTCCTTGACAAGCAGCGCGATATCGGCCCCGACAAAGCCGTGGGTTGAGTTGGCATATTCGTCGATCTTCACGTCATCGGCTAGCGGGACGCCGCGGGAGTGGACCTGGAAGATCTCCAGCCGGCCTTTCTTGTCCGGGATACCTATCTCAATCTCGCGGTCGAACCGGCCACCGCGCCGGAGTGCCGGGTCGATGGAGTCCGGCAGGTTGGTTGCCGCAATGACAATGACCTGCCCGCGGCCCTTGAGGCCGTCCATGAGGGCAAGGAGCTGGGCAACGATGCGCCGCTCGACCTCGCCCTTGGTCTCCTCGCGTTTGGGAGCGATGGCATCGATCTCGTCAATAAAGATGATCGCCGGTGCGTTCTGCTCGGCTTCCTCGAACTTCTCGCGCAGGCCCTTCTCGCTCTCGCCATAATACTTGCTCATGATCTCCGGGCCGGAGAGCGTGATGAAGTGCGCATCTACTTCATTGGCAAC
>JAAZNH010000217.1 GCA_012798365.1 Methanomicrobiales archaeon
CCTGCCCCCGGGTCATTACGCGACCACGGTCTGCCGGGAATTCATGAAAACCGACCCGGAAAAAATGGTATAAAAACAGGGTGGTGGAAGCTCCCGGTCAGCGGCGGGATTCGGCCATCCGTTTTGCGCCGTCAATGGCATCGTTGAGGTTGCCGAGCTCATCGATCACGTTCATTTTGATTGCGTCGGCCCCGCGGATGACCCTGCCATCCTCGATATCGGCCCGGGCAATCGAGCGCTCCCGGGTAACATCTGCAATAAAATTCTCAAAACTGTCATTCACGATCTTCTCGGCATAGGTCGTCTCATCGGCGCTGAGCGGCCGGGATTCGCGTCCCATGTCTTTTTTACTGCCGGACTTCACGACGCTGATGTTGTAGCCCTCGTTCTCCATCCACTGGCTGATGTCGGAGAACTCCCAGATAACCCCGACTCCGGCAGTGAAGGTGTCCGGGTTTGCATAAATCCGGTCGGCATGGGCGCTCACGTAATACGCGGCTGACGTGCCGATGTCTCCCATGGAGACAACGACCGGCTTTTTGCTCTTGGCATACTCGAGATCACCGATGATCTCCTGGGCGGCAGACGGGGTTCCTCCGGGGCTGTTGACCCGCAGGACAATCGCTTCGACCATGGGGTCATCCGCTGCCTGCCGGAGTTCCCGGCCTACGACCTCGCTCCCAATCACTTCTTCATCAGCATAATCCCCGGTGATCATCGTCCCTTCCATGCGGACCACGCTGACGCTGCGGATATCCTTGTCAGTGATAACGATCAGGGCGGCGCAGAGCGCGGTGATGATGATGATCCCAAGGAAGATGAGGAGGAGCCATTTGAAGCCGGAACCGGTGCTTTTCTGCGCTGGCGGCGTATTCACACCAAGTGACGGTGCAGGAGCTGGCGGGACCGGCAGAACCGGCGGGGCGGGCTGGGGTGCAGGTGCAGCCGTGGGCTCGGCAGCAACAGGGGGCACTGCCGTTTCAGGGAAGCCCGCCGGCATGGAGTCGTACGGATCAGGGCTGTCCATGGCGATCACGCACCGGTATACAGGACATCGAATTCTGATACAAGGTTTGTCCCGCAGAGGTAGAACTTCTTGAGGTTGAGCCGGATCATCTCGTTTTCGGAGTTGATGTGCATGCCCCCGACGAGCGAGGGAGTATCGGATCCCCCGACAATGAACGGGAGGTGGATGAGCCGGATCTCGTCCACGAGCCGGTCATGCAGCATGTGCCAGTTCAGGGTCGGTCCGCCTTCAATCATGAGTTTGCTGACCCCGAACTGTTCCTTGAGGATCTTCATCAGGAGCGGCAGTTCGACATGGGTTTTTCCGGCAATAATGACCGATGCCCCTTTCTTCCTGAGAGCATCGATCCGTTCCTCTGGAGCCCCTTCGCATACCGCGATTGCCGTGGGAGCATCAGGACCGAGGACATTCGCATCAAGCGGGATATCCCCCATGCTGCACGGGATCACCCGGAGCGGGCTCTTTCCTTTGACGTACCGGACGGTAAGAAATGAGTTGTCGATACGGATGGTATTGGCACCGACCATGATAGCATCGTACTCGGCCCGTGTGGTATGAAGGAGGAGTTCGGTCTCATGGGACATGTATTTCATGAGGATCTTTGAGGAGGCGCCTTTCCGAAGTGTCAGTTTCCCGTCAGCGGTGATCTCTGACATCATCAGGACATGCGGGCGGCTGGTTTGGTCTGTCATTGCCACTCTTCTCTTCCGGTACCATTGGACGGGGACTATAAATAACGTGATGATGGTGTACGGGAAAATCGCCGTTTTTCTGCCTTACGATGGGCAACTATTAATGGTTCGTCTGCCTATGATTTGAGTTAGATGAATATTACCGCCCTCCGGCCGCGGTTCATGAAATACCTGGAGCCGGTCGCAGACCTCTTTGTCCGGATGAGGATCACTCCCAACCAGATCTCCCTCCTCGCTCTTATTGCCGGGATCATCTGCGCAGTCCTTTTTATCCAGCGGGAGTTTCTCCTGGGTTCAGTTGCTCTCCTTATATCGGCGATCTTCGATCTCATTGACGGGAGTGTTGCCCGCAAGACCGGGTCGCATACCGATTTCGGGGCGGTCTTTGACTGGATTGTGGACAAGTACGTTGATGGTCTTGCTCTTCTCGGCATCGGCCTGTCCGGGATCCCGATCATCAGCCAGTATTACCCGGTCCCCCCGGGAACCGATTTCGGAATTGTTGCTTTTGCGATCATCGGGTCCCTGATGAACACGTTCATCAAACCGGTCGTCTATGCAGAGATTGGGTACCGGGAGAAGGTGGAAGGCAAGATCGACGACCCCCTGGAGGGTGTCGGGTTCTTTGGCCGGCCGGAAACCTTCCTTGTCCTTATCATTGGCGGCCTGACCGGGTATATCTGGGCGTCAGTGATTATCATCGCCGTCTGCACGAACCTGTCAGCAATCCAGCGCATCCTCTACCTGTACCGGACCCTTTCCTGACCCTGCGGGGGCAGGGTCGGTTTTTCTGGTACTGTTTTTTTTCTCTCCAGCTCATGATCCGCGTAACGGGTGATTTCCACGCCCCAGTCCCTTATGTCGGGTATGAAACCATTCACACAATTCCGACACTAGCGTGTGCCCGGGATGATTGTCAGACTTACGGAACGCTTCACCAGGGGAATATCGGGACCCGCAATAATGGATGGAACCGTAAAAGTTGCATTATGCTGATGACCGGATTCCCCGGATGCGGGGTCATTCACTCCCGCTTTTGCAGGGACCTCATGACTTCGCCGGAATACAACTGGTAGAGTTCATCAGCAAATGTCCCGAGGCGGGGGATGATGAGGAAGAGGCAGTAGGCAATAACAACGAGGATGATGAGCGCTGTAACTTCTGCAATGACATTGTGTGCCCAGAAGAAACTCTCGTACCCGTACTCCCCGTTGCTTGCGATCTCGGGCCAGTACGGGAACCACTGCTCGGTATAGGCCATGATGACAAAGACGTTGCGCAGGAGGTTGAGGAAGTAGATGGTAGGCGCAATGAGAAGGAACGCGAGAACCTTCTGCTTCAGCGTGGTCGGGACTGCGGCTGATACCCCGAGCATGATGGCAATGCTCTGGATACCGGTGCACCCGAGGATGATCTCGACCCGGAACGCGTTGTTCATGATGATGTTCCAGGCATCGAGTGTGACCGGGAAGTGCAAGAGGCCGAGGATGAAGACTACCTGGCCGACAACGATCCCGATGAGCCAGTCCCCGAGCGTCGGGATGTATTCAAACGGTGCATAGATGATGAACGCGACTGCAGCTGCCCGTGACAGGTTCATAACCCGTTCGTCTTCTGCGAGGAGGTATTTGGCTGTGATGACAAGGAACGGGACCGAGAGTGCTGCAATAAGGGGGTAGAGGAAGTTGTTCTCGCTGAAGTACTCCGGAAGGTTTGCAAAGAGAGCGAGGATGATGAAGATCCACCCAAGGATAGCGGTATACTTCCGGTGCCGGCCGGGGACGAGAAAGAGGAGGAACCCGATAAAGGAGACCAGCACCAGATACTCGATCATTATAGAATTATCCACCCAGTACCAAAAAAAGGATTCTCTCATACCCCTTGTGGTGGTCCGGCCTTCCGGTGCCACCAGTTCTGTCCGTTTATAGCCCCATCAATGAATCCAACACGAGACTTAATCTTGTGGCAGGACGTAATAATATACCGATGTTCTGCCCTGAATGTAAGACGATGATGATCTCCTCGGGGGGTCAGCTCAAGTGCCGGAAGTGCGGGTATATCCGCAATATTGAAGCTGATGACAAGATGAAGACCAAGAGACTTCGCAAAGAAAAGGAGATCATGATTGTGGATGATGAAGAAGATAAAATCAAAACCATGCCCACGATCCAGATCAAGTGCCCGAAGTGCGAGAACAACCTTGCATTCTGGTGGCTCCGCCAGCTTCGTGCTGCGGATGAGAGCGAAGTACGGTTCTTCCGCTGCACCGAGTGCAGCCATACCTGGCGCCAGTACGACTAGGTAATAACCATACGTTCTTTTTTGATCTCTCTGTCATTATCTTTGTATTATCCTGTTTTGCCCTGGTGTCCAACTCCCCCCGGGCGAGAGTAACGTACTTCCGTGAACGCTGTTATTCCATCGATGTGGTAAATCCTGTTTTTTCCCGCTGGAAGCACTACCAAAAAGGTCCTGCGGTCATGCGTTTGTTTAAAAAAAGAAAAAAAGTTACAACAATCCCGGCGCCCTGACCCGGTACTTCTGCCAGAGCACGCGGCCCATGACACGGAACGTGAAGTCAAGTTCCTCGAAACTGGGAATATTCTGTTCTTTTAATATCTCCCGGCCGGCGTCCATGGAGTCCCCGCCAAGCAGGGTGACAAGGATGCGGTTCTCGGTTGATTCGGAGAATTTCAGGATCCGTTTTGCCAGGTGGTCTGAGCTTAAGACAAGGTTGGGGAACCCGATGATAAACGCCATGTCCCAGAGATCCTGGTGGCGGGCAAGGACCTCAAAGGTCTTTTCAAACCGCCGTTCCGTGGCATCGCCAAGGAGGTCAATGGGGTTGCCCTTGTTCCAGAACTCCGGTAAAAATCCGTTGAGTTCCTCGATAACCTCTTTTGGCAGGTCGATGATTTCGACGCCGTATCGTTCTGCGTAATCCGAGGAAAGGACCGAGAACCCGCCGGCATTTGTCACAACAACAGCGCGTTTGCCCCGGGGGTATCCCTTGGGATGGGAAAGCATCCTCGCTGCAAGGAACGCACCGGTCAGGGTGTGAACTGCAATAACCCCGGATCTCCTGAATGCCTCCATGTATACTTCGTAGGAACCGGACAATGAGCCGGTATGCGATGCTGCCGCGGCCTGCCCTTTTCGTGAGGAGCCGGACTTGATGGCAACCACGGGCTTGGTCTTTGCCACTTCCGAGACCACGTCCATAAAGGCTTTCCCGTCGCTGATCTCTTCGATGTACAGGATGATGGCTTTGGTCTTCTCGTCCTTCTCCACGTACCGCAGGTAGTCAAGGAATGTGAGATCCGCCTGGTTCCCGACGGAAATGACATTGGAGAACCCGATCCCGTTTGCAAGGCTCCAGTCAACAACCGTGTTGATGATGGCACCGCTCTGGGAGATGAATGCGATATTGCCGGGGTTGGGTGACTGGTGTACGTAGGTTGTGTCAATGCCCCGCGTGGGGATGATCATGCCAAGGCAGTTCGGCCCGATGATCCGGGTCCCGTGGCGCCGTGCGATCTCTTTCACCCGGTCCTCAAGGGCCTTTCCTTCTTCGCCCATTTCCTTGAACCCCGCCGTGATGATGACTGCCATCGGGACATGCTTCTGCCCGCACTCTTCAATCACCCGGGGCACCTGCATGGCCGGGACCGTGATAACCGCGAGATCGACCGGCGCGGGAATCGCTGTAATGTTCGGGTAGGCTTTCAGTCCCTGGATCTCGGACCGCTTGTTGTTGACCGGGTACAACTGCCCGGGGAAATGGAGGAGGTTATGAAGCACTGCATATCCCATCTTGCTTGAGTCCTGCGAAGCGCCGATGACGGCAATGGAGCGGGGGTTGAAATACTCCATCGGGACCGGGTTCTGCTCTTCTTCGACCCGGGATACCTTTTCATCCGTGGTGATAACGCGGGCATCGACAGCAAGAGACCCGTTCTCGTAGAGCCTGAGGGGATTGATATCGAATTCAACAACATCGTCGCGCTCAAGGAAGAAGCGGTGGATTGCGAGAAGGGCGTTCACGAGCGCTTCCTCATCCCGGGGTTTTGCTCCCCGGTATCCCTGGATGAGCGGGTAGCCGTTGATCTCCCGGATCATCTGGCGGATCGTCTCTTCATCGAGCGGAAGGATCCGCAGTGTGACATCTTTCATCAGTTCGACAAGGGTACCCCCCATGCCAAAGGTGATGACCTTGCCAAAAGCCGGATCGGTTTTACCACCAATGATCAGCTCCAGGCCGGGTTCTGCCTGCTGTTCAACAATGACTCCGGTGATCTCGGCATCCTTGTCATAGTCCTTGGCGCTCTTGATGATCCGGTCAAAGGCAGCCTCTGCAGCCTCCCTGCTTCCAATCCCGACAATTACTCCGCCCGCATCGCTCTTGTGAACAATCTGCGGCGAGATGATCTTCATGACAACCGGAAACCCGATCGCCTCTGCAGCATCCGCAGCATCGAACGGTGTCATGACAATCCGGTACGCCGGGACCGGCACACCGTACTCCCTGAGCAGATCGTAACCTTCCGATTCCGATAACATAAGCCTGGTCATAATGAATCCCACATCATGGTTGTTCCGGACAATGGGGCCACCAAAACCGGCCGGCCGGTTTTTCCAAAAAAACCGTTACGGTTTTTTGGACCCGGTGGTCTTGTCCATCATGGAACTTTTTTTTACAGAACATGGTGGTGCAGTTTTAAATGTGTGGGGAAGATTCCGGGAAAAATCCCCCGTATAGTGTCTGGAATCCTCCTGCCCCGGATCCCGCGCGCAAAACCCGGAAAAAATATGGCAAAATTTTACCCGGATTCGGAAATGGGTCGATCTGCGCCGCATTTAATAGAAATGGAATCTATATTAGCCAGATATCGGCGCAATGCCCCTCTTTTTTCCAACAGAAAATGAGAACCCTTAATTTCCAATACTCATTATTAATAGTGTTAAATCGGGGTTTTTTTAATGGCAGAAGATTTTGATGTCAGACTTGCCGAAAAGAATTACGTACCGGACCCGTCCTACCAGCAGAACAGCTGGCTGGGGGATTACCAGAAAGCCTATGCAGAATTCCAGAAGGATCCGGATGCCTTCTGGGACCGGATTGCAAAGGAACTACACTGGTTCAGACCCTATTCACGGGTGAAGGAGTGGAATTACCCGTACGCAAAGTGGTTCCTTGACGGGAAGACCAATATCACGTACAACTGCCTTGACCGGCATGTTATCAACTCGCGGCGCAACAAGGTTGCCCTCATCTGGCGGGGCGAGGATGATTGTGAACGGATCTACACGTACCGCCAGCTCTTCCGGGAAGTGATGCGGGTTGCAAACGGGCTGAAGAAACTGGGCGTCACCAAGGGCGACCGCGTCTGCATCTACATGCCGATGGTCCCGGAGCAGATCATCTCCATGCTTGCCTGTGCCCGTATCGGCGCAGTCCACAGCGTGGTCTTTGGCGGGTTCGGGGCAGCTGCCCTCAACAGCCGTATCGCGGGTGCAGCCGCAAAGGTTGTCATCACGGCCGATGTCACATTCCGGCGCGGCAAATCGATCCCCCTCAAGCATATCATCGAGGAAGCGATCATCAATGCCCCGAGCGTTGAGCACGTGGTTGTCCTGCGCCGGGAGCAGACACAGCCGGTGGAGATCCACAAGGAGATGGAGATCGACTTCTACGATATGATCAAGGACGTGAAGGCGGAATGCGAGCCGGAGGTCATGGATGCCGAGGACCCGCTCTTTATCCTGTACACCAGCGGTTCCACCGGCGCTCCCAAGGGAATTGTCCACACCTGTGGCGGCTACATGGTCGGGACGTATTACACGGCAAAGAACGTCTTTGACATCAAGGAGAACGATGTGTACTGGTGCACGGCTGACCCCGGCTGGATCACCGGGCACTCGTATGTGGTCTATGGGCCGCTCTCTCTTGGTGCAACGATTGTCCTTACGGAAAGCACACCTGACTTCCCGGACCCCGGCGTATACTGGCGCATGGTCGAAGAATTCGGCGTCACGATCCTCTACACCGCCCCGACGGCCATCCGCATGTTCATGAAGCTGGGCGAGGAATGGCCAGGCAAGTACAACCTCTCAACCCTGCGGATCCTCGGGTCTGTCGGGGAACCGCTCAACCCGGAGGCCTTCGAGTGGTATTACCGCGTCATCGGCAAGAGCAAGTGCCCCATCCTTGACACTTGGTGGCAGACCGAGACCGGTATGCACATGATCACCACCATGCTTGGCGAACCCATGTACCCGGGTTTTGCCGGCAAGGGCATCCCGGGTGTTGTTGCGGATGTTGTTGACAAGGATGGCAAATCCGTGCCCCCGGGCACCGGTGGCTTCCTTGCCATCCGCGAACCCTGGCCCTCAATGCTCAGGACGGTGTACAATGATGACGAGCGGTACCGGAAATACTGGAACACGATCCCCGGCTGTTACGCGGTCGGCGATCTTGCCGTGAAGAACAAGGCGGGTTATATCATGGTACTTGGCCGGTCGGATGACCTGATCGTGGTTGCCGGGCATAATATCGGTACTGCCGAGGTCGAGAGTGCCCTTGTTTCCCACAAGGCGGTAGCCGAGGCAGCGGTTATCGGAAAGCCGGACGACGTCAAAGGCAACATCATCAAGGCATTCGTCATCCTCCGGGTGGGTCATACCCCGAGTGACAAGCTCAAGAACGAGCTGCTCTACCATGTCCGGATCACGCTTGGCCCGATCGCCATGCCTTCCGAGATCGACTTCGTCGCAACCTTACCCAAGACCCGCAGTGGCAAGATCATGCGCCGGGTGCTCAAGGCAAAAGAGATGGGTATGGACCCGGGCGATGTGTCGACCCTGGACGAGTGAGCCCCGCAGTTCTGCAGCTCCCGTTCTGCCACTTTTTTTGCTGCCGGAAATTCCGGACCGGGTTTTCGCTTTTTGGCATAAAACCGGTTGTCTTCTTTTCCAAATCGGAAAACCGGTCGGAGGAACCGGTATATTCCTGCACGCCGGCACTCTGCACCGGCGTGAAGGATAATCCCGCCCACTACTATAGACCCCCGGGCAATATTGCGATTATTTTAAATATAGGGCAGTCATGGTTATAAAGTATATAAAGTCGGGCCGCAGGTCCACAAGCTTCGTAAATTTCTCACGATTGGAAAAAACACGAGGTGTCAGTGAATATGAAGGTCAAACCAGAGGACTCCCTCAAAATCGAAAATATCGTTGCCTCCGCAAAGGTGACTGATTACCTGGATCTTCCTGCGCTTGCATCCAAGATCAAGGATGCAGAATACAACAAGAAGCGGTTTCCCGGCGTTGTCCTGCGCATGCAGGACCCCAAGATCGCTGCACTTGTCTTTGGTTCAGGAAAAGTTGTCCTTACCGGGGCAAAGAGCATCGACAGCCTGAGTAAAGGTCTCAACATTCTGGGCGGCCTGTTGCGCAAGCAGGGAATTGATATTCCCAAGAAACTTGACTACAAGATCCAGAATATTGTCACATCTGCTGATCTTGCAACGGCGATCAATCTCAACAAGATTGCCGTGGGATTCAACCTGGACCGGATCGAATATGAGCCCGAACAGTTCCCTGGTCTTGTCTATCGTCTCGACAACCCGAAAGTGGTGGTTCTTCTTTTCGGGTCCGGTAAACTGATCATTACCGGTGGTAAGGAGCCTGAAGATGCCAAGAAGGCGGTTGTCAAGATCCTCTCGGATCTCCGCAGCCTGGGCCTCCTCTGATTTTTTTTACGCTTTTCCCCCTCGTGTCTCTCCCGACAATTATGTTAAAAAAAATTATCTTATTTAATGTCTGCTCTTATTGCCGAGCAATACGAGAACCTATATATACGCAAGTCGCATAATTGTAAGATATAGCAAATCGATAATATTGTGGATGTGATGTATGAGGACTGAAAACGTTATGTATTTCACTGAGAAGGAAGAGGAGTTTGCCAACCTTCTTATCGAGATTGGGACGAAGAGGAACGTGGCAAAAGTGCTCGTGTTCCTTGCAAACACTCCTGAAGCTACCTCCCGTGCCATCGAGCGCGGCACCGACCTCCGCCAGCCGGAAGTAAGTATTGCTATGCGCTACCTGATTGACCAGAACTGGATCAACAGCCGTGAGAGCAAGGCCGAGAGCAAGGGCCGCCCGGTCAAGATCTACGAGCTTGCAAAGCCGATCCATGAGATCATGGACAGCATTGAAAAAGAGAAGAAGAAAGAGGCGACCAACCAGCTCGCCCTTGTCCAGAAGTTACGCGACTATATCCGGTAAGGTAATAACCTTACACTTTTTCTCTCCACCAACAATCACGGTGGTCTTTTTCGTATACGCACAGAAGAGCCCGCTCTCCATGACACCGGGGATTGCGGCGATGGCGGCTTCCAGTTTTTCCGGGTTTTTAATCTCTTTGAACTGGCAGTCGACAACAAAATTCCCGTTATCGGTAACCACCGGCCCGTCCTTTTTTACCGCCTCGCGGATCACCGGTTTGCAGCCAAGGCGCTCAAGATCCTTAAGGACCGGTGTGACTGCAAAGGGTAGCACCTCAACCGGGACCTGGGCGCCCAGTTTTTTCACCACTTTCTGCTCATCAACAACCACAACAAACTGTTTTGCAGCAGCTGCCACGCACTTCTCCCGCAGGTGAGCAGCCCCTCTTCCCTTGATCAGCCGGAGTCCCGGGTCAACCTCGTCAGCGCCGTCAATGGCAATATCGATAACCGGATCATCGTCGAGGGTGGTAATCGGAATACCTGAGTCGCGAGCCCTCATTGCGGTCTGGAACGATGTGGGGATCCCCCTGACATGCAATCCCTCTTTTACCCGTTCCCCGAGCCGTTCGATCATGTAATAGACGGTAGATCCGGTCCCAAGCCCCACCACCATGCCGTCCTTGATCAGGTCTGCTGCCTTATACCCGGCTGCCCGCTTTGCTGCAATAAGTGCCTCTGCCTTCTTATCCATTACCGGGATAGTTTCTCTGTGCCGGTATAATTAAACTCGCAAATATCAGAAAAAACCAAAAAGAGACCCGGGGATAACCGGGTGTGAAAAAATTTTACCGGAATATTTTCCGGGTATCATCAAAGGCACGGTAGGAGGAACAGTCCAGGGTGATGGGGGTGATGGAGACATTACCCTTGCGGATTGCATGGACGTCGGTCCCCTCCTCGGCATCCTCCACAAGAGGCCCGTTGATCCAGAAATACGGCCGGCCGCGGGGGTCAAGGCGCTTCTCGACCCCCGTGTGGAAGAGCTTATGCGCCAGCCGGGTCACTTCGTAGCCCCCTTTCACGGTCGAGGGGATGTTGACGTTGATGACATCAGTGTCATGGCAGAACCCCTGTTCAAGGACCCGCTCAACCACGTCCCGCACAACCTTCTTTGCCGCATCAAAGCTGTGGCCGTGGTCCCGCGGGTCATCGAACTTGTCGCCCTGGTCCTCGACCTGCAGGCTGAATGCGATACCTTTTGTCCCCTGGTTGGACCCTTCAAGGGCAGCACCCAC
>JAAZNH010000218.1 GCA_012798365.1 Methanomicrobiales archaeon
ATCCCCGTTGTTATTCTTGATGTCAACCCCATACAGGCCGGTACCGATCGCGTTTGCCGCATCAATGCCGAGGCGGATGATGTGGGGCGGAACCTCCGTTTCCGGAACGCTCTCGACCCCGCAGTAGACAATATGGCCATTGACCGATGCCTGGATCTTGAAGGTAACCGAAGGGATCGTGTACTTGCAGACATAGAGAAGTTTTCCGCCAAGCACACCGACCCGCCAGTCATACCTGCTCTCCACGTACTGCTGGACAACGATCCAGTCCGAGAGCTTGATGAACCGTTTTGCAACCCGGAAAAATTCCGTCACGTCACTGACCTTCTCGACCCGGAGCGAGAATGAGGTGGAGGGCTCCTTGAGGATAAGTGGTGTCCCAAGGTCAGCAAAGAGTTTTGCTGCAACCTTCTCGGTCAGGTCATCCTTTGACAAAAAGACCGTTTTTGGGATACTGACCCCGCTTTTGATGAGGTGGGAGTACATGTTGATCTTATCGGCGCAGATCTGGATGGAGTCCGGATCGTCGATGACCGGAATGGTATGGAACCTGGCCATTTGGGCAGCAACATACGTGATATTCATCGGGTCGGTCCGTGCCCGGATAAAGAGGGCATCCATGTGCGGGATCTTGTTGATATCGACCGGGAAGATAAAATCAACATCATGCCCCATCTCCTCTGCAACGTCCCGGCACCGGATGAGTGCATTGAGCTGCTCGGAACTGGAAAGCGTCTTGCGATCAACAAAAATACCCAGTTTCGTCATAAAAACTCCTGGTGCACCAGGTGCGCCTGCAAAAGGTCCCGTTCATCGTGCGAGAGCTGTGAGTATTTTGTTGGCGAGAGCGAGGAGAGCCGGTGCGTGGCTCCTTCGTTCACCACCACCATGGTGACCAGGGGCAGGGAGAAGATCGAGTACACCTGCTTTGCAAGACTGCTTACCGGCTCGCATTTTCCCACCGTCTTTCCAAAGACCGAGATGCAGGTGGAGATCGTTGCATCTTCCGCAAGTTTCTGGTAGCAGAACGGGTACTTGCCCTTGTTGGTGAGATGCCGGGCAACCTCCGCAGCCTTTGCATCATCCGTGACAACATAGTGCTCGGATGTGTCGGCAAAGTAGTTGAGCCCGTACAGGATTGACGGGTGAGGGGCATATCCCTGCGATATCCCCCATTCACAGACCGGTATTCCCGCAAGGTGGGCCCGCTCAAGGCAGATGGGGACGACATACGCATCGAGCACGAACCGGCTTTGCGGCATGACCGGCCTTCCCTCCATCTCGTATCGCAGAATAGAGTAATAGGATTCGGTCTTGTACGAGTAATTCTCGCTGATGATATGATGGACATTGTCATGCACGAGATCAAATACCCGGTCGCGGGTGAGCGTGCTGTCGTGTTTTATTCCCGGCCGCCCGTGGCTTTTTTTACGTAGAGTAGTTTCCTGCCACTGCTCATCCGGCTCCGGAATGGTATGCGGGATGAGGGGGACACAGGACGCCGTCCCCGTGCAGGAGTCCATGCACCGTGGCGGGTCCGCAATCGTGATCCGGGAGCTCATGGCAACATTCCCCGACGGATCCCTGGCGGGTTGTGGCCAGCAGGAAAAACAGGTTCAGGATTCAGGCAAACGGGTCCTTCTGCCGTGCAAACGGGAACAGCAGGAGAAAAATACAACCGATGACAACCATCGGCTTCGTCATCACTTTCCAGACAATCGGTCATGGGGAACACTAATCCAACAGGTCCATTGGATTATCGTTATGAGGTATTCACATGTGCGGATAATGTACTTTTCGCTCACACGGACAAACCGGGCCGTATTTCGCGCCAGCCGTTTTCGGTCTTAGTGCTGGAGCGCAATGTCCGCAGGTTTTCCCCGCGCAACATAACCTTGATCTTTCTTTATGACTATCAGTAATCAGAAATGCATATCCCCACACCTGAAGAGCTGCGGGCGCGCCGCGAATCCCTTGGTATGCGGCAGACCGAGCTTGCAAAACAGGCAGGTATCAGCCAGTCCATGGTGGCCCGCATCGAAGCCGGAAATGTTGACCCCCGGGTCAGCACGCTCAACAAGATCCTTACCGTTCTCAACAGCGCCGAACCAAAAAAGATCCGGGCTGCCCAGATCATGCACATGCCGGTCCTTTCCGTCCAGCCTCAGGATGCAATCAGCCGTGCCGTGGATATCATCGAGAAGAACAACATCTCCCAGCTGCCGGTCATTGACCGCGGCGTACCGGTTGGCTGCATCTCTGAATCGGTGATTGTAAAAGCAATCGAACAGCAGCGCCTTCACAAGACCCACATGTTCCTGGTCCGGGACTTCATGGAAGCCGGATTCCCGACCGTTCCTCCTGACATGGATGTCGAGACCGTGATCAACATCCTCCAGCAGAACCATGCCGTCCTCGTAGTAGAAGGCCGGATCGTGAAAGGCGTGATCACAAAACACGACCTGATCTCGCTCATTGTCTGATTTTTGTCCTGTTTCTGGTTTGGGGGATAAAACTGCCTCATTTCCTCCCGGCTGACAAGAAACTATTTATACCGTCATGCATGAGGGTTACTTAACGTGACAGACCGTCACGGGTTTGGAGTGCATTCAAAAATGGCGGAAGAATCCACAGAAATCAGCAGCATGACCGTGGTCGGAATTGGTGTAGTGTTGTTCGTTGCCGTAGTGGGGATCTGGTACCTGTTCATTAAATAAGACCGGAATTCATCCACTTTCTTAAAGAAACGGGAACGCAAGGCAGAGCCATTCCGGCTCACGCCATGAAAAAGGCCCGGGCCTCCAGGGCCCGGTCAGAGTTTTGAGACCAGGTCCCGGAGCACTGCCCCGGGGTCTTTTGATTTTACTACGCTCGATGCAAGGAGCACGCCATCCGTTCCCAGGTCCATGGCGATCTTCACACACTCGCCGGACTGGATCCCGGCGCCGGTGAGGACTTTTACGCCCGGGTTGACCGCCCGGACTGCTGCAACGGAATTCTTGATGATGTCCGGGTTTGCCTTCGAGACAGAGACCCCGCTGCCGATAAGTTCCGGGGGTTCGATGGCAACATAATCCGGCCGCAGTGCAGCGGCACCGGCGCTGGTCATCTCATTGTTTGAACAGACTACCGCGATGAGTTTCTGTGCCTGCAGGGCCCGGACGGATGCTTCGATCTCCGCGATGGTGAGCCTGCGTTCCGAGTGGTTGACAAGCGATCCTGCGGCACCGGCAACCCGGATGGCTTCCACCGTGATATGGCCGGTGTTTGCCCCGGGTTCACACCCGTCAACGTGCTGGGCGTAGACCGGGATGGAAAAATGATGGCTGAGCGGGTGGAGGTCAATGTAGGACGGTGCAACACCAATGGTTACGCCGCTCTCTTCCATTACCTTCTGTGCAGCATCAGCGATCATGTGGGCCCGGTTGCCCATGCCTTCCTTGTAGGTCTTGAGGTTTACGAGGATGAAGGGAGATGGCATGTGAAAAACTCCTTTTTGGTATTCCTGATTCCAATTATCTGGTCTGTTCTATGATGAATTTTCCCCCCGGTGCTCCTGCCTTTGGAATGAACCAGAGTTTTTTCTCGGCAGCCGGGCCAGTGGATTGTTTTTGAATAGCGGGAGCATTTCTTTCAAGGGCTGTGTTTCAAATGCTCCCTGATGTCCATGATGCTTCCTCCAGGTCCGACGAATTATTCTCTAACGATGCGGGAATGGATGGAATGTAGAATGGAGTGGCAAAATCTTACGAAAATCCGATAGCGCCCGGTGGACAGTAACACGATGCTCTTTGATCCTGCCAAAACGCAATGTCAGGGCACTGTTTTCCTCAAAGAAAAAGGGACAGACAACCGGTATCCGGCCCGCCCCCCAACTTCTCACTCTTTGAGACGCCGGAGGAAATGGCCCTGCGTGAGGCTGCCGATCGCGATCTCCTCGATCTCGCCCATGAGGGATTTGGGCAGGGCATTGCGGTACGTGACTGCGGTGCCGGTCTGGCTCTGGGCAGCAGCTTTCCGGTAGTCCCGGCACATTGCCCTGACATAGCGGGCCGGCCTGCACCGGGCATCGATGATGATCTCGCTGACGCCGACAGCACTGAGTGCCGGGAGATGCCCAATAAGGCAGAGTTCCTGTGCTGAACGGATCCGGGTCCGGCAGCCGTTTTCTGCATGCAGGGAAAAGATCTGGCCGTTTTCATCACGGATCCCGAAAAACCTGCGTGAACCGTCAATCATCCGGGCCTCCTGTGCGCAGGTGCTGCCGGTTCGTTTCGTACAGTCTGCAGTCACCATCACGTCGCCGGCTCCCTGCACCACCACCGCATATTCTGCAGTACTCCCGCGGGATGCAAGCATTGCACCTAGCAGGGAAATCTCATCCCGCGAAAGTTCCGGGGAGAGTGTCACAAGGGAAAATGACGGGCCTGATGCTGTGACTGATGCATGGTTGAAGATATTGAGGCCCAAAAAGCCGAAGAGCGGTGCATCCCTACACACTTCCTTCACAGCCTGTGCAGCACTGAAGGTATCGATCATGCAGCCGGCAAGGCCGCTGCTGGCAAGAGCGGGAAGTGCGGTAAGGGCCGTGGCAAGATACCTGTCATGCGTAATCTTCGGGAGTTTCCAGACAAGCGGGATGCCACACCCCTGGCAGATTGCCAGCGCTTCCCCAAGAACCGGCCCGGGGGTAAGGAACGTCTCCTCACCACCACAGGCTTTTGGCTTTACCGCAAGGTCCGGTTCAAAATAGATCCGGTCAGCGCCGCAGGCAGCGGCTTCCTGTACTGCCGCCATGGTATCCACGCAGATGCCAATCCGCAGGGCGCGGGAACCCGCTGCACCCTGTGCCCCGTTGTTCCGGCCGGCATACCGGACTGCCTCATCCTGCCACCGGTGCTGGATCCGGCGCACCTCGTCAATGGGCGGGCGGTAGGAAGCGATGAGCCGGTCTTCAGCAAGCGCAAAGAATTCGCGCCGGATACGGTTGATCTCCGCAATCGGCGCAAACCGGTCCCCATCATAATCCAGGGTCAGGTCCCGCACCATAAAGGGGGTTCCCCCGGTCTTCTCCAGCTGGTGGGCGATCATTTCGGCAGAAAGGGGTTTTGACTCTGCGGGCTGGAGCACGAGATCCGTATCGAAGGGGACTTCAACAGCAACACCATCCGGTCGGGCAATGGACCCGCAGATGCTGATCGTGCCGTCAGCCCGGGATACCGATACGTTCAGGTCCACGGGGAGGGACCGCAGCAGGTCCGGCGCAGGTTTTGCAAGCATCTGCCGCACGCGGGCATCCAGTTTCCGGGACGAGGTGAGGTACACCAACGATCCTGCGGCAACCGGGCGGGGAACGCGGATGAGCGTCTCCCCGCGGCGCTGTTCCGGCACGGTGTTGAGGGCAAACCCGGTCTCGCCCGGCTGGTCCGGGTGCATAATAACAAGCCCGTCCCCGGGTTCAGGTACTACCGGGCTGTCCAGCCGGATCACTGCCCGGGACTGTGCCCGGTCAAAGCGGAGGACCCTGCCGATGCAGAGCCCCCGGTTATCCGGAGCTTCCCGGCCCATCAGCGCGTCGTGCCGGTCATGGAAGAGATACCCGCGGGTAAATCCCCGGTTGAACGCCAGCAGGAGATCGCGTTCTGCATCCGCTGACGGCTCCCAGGATCCGGCCAGGATGGCATCGATAGCCCTGCGGTAAGTGGAGACGACAATGGCCACATATTCCGGCGATTTCATCCGCCCCTCGATCTTCAGCGAGGCAACCGGTAGCTGCAACAGGTCCGGCAGGTCCCGGTAGGTGCAGAGATCTTTAGGTGAGAGGAGGTACCGGTCCCGCCCCGGAACTTCGCGCATTCCCGCAGGCCTGCCATAATCATCCACGGTGCCGGATACAAGCGTCCAGGGCTTCCGGCAGGGCTGGGCGCACATGCCCCGGTTGCCGCTCCGGCCGCCAAGTACTGAGGAGAGGAGGCACTGGCCGGAGTAGCCATAACACAGGGCCCCGTGGATGAAGATTTCAAGGCCGATTCCCGATTCGCGGGTTGCATCGGCGATGGCAGCTACTTCTTCGTGCGCCAGTTCGCGGGCAAGCACAACCCGGGAGAACCCGTGCTCCGCGGCCCACTGTACGCCGGCAGCGTTGTGGATCGTCATCTGCGTTGACGCATGGAGAACAAGGCCCGGCACCATCTCGCGGGCAAGCATTGCAAGGCCAATGTCCTGCACAAGCACTGCATCCACACCGGTTGCATAGAGCCAGATCAGGTACTCAAGGACACCGGAAAGTTCGCGGTCATGGATGAGCGTGTTGACTGTGACATAGACCTTCACACCATGGATATGGGCGTAGCGTACCGCCTCTTCAATCTCCCCATCGGAAAAATTGGCTGCGTATTTCCGGGCACCGAACCGCTTGCCGCTTAAGTATACAGCATCCGCTCCGGCAGCAACCGCTGCACGGAATGCCTCGGGGGATCCCGCCGGCGCAAGAAGTTCCGGAGCCGGGCGGGCTGGTTTTCTGGATGGTGCTGGCATGGCGATCAGGCAGGTTGCGGTATGATGCCAAGGATATAGGGCGCAGCGATGATAAGGGCAGCGGTGATGAGACAGTAGCCGGCCATGGTATAGAGGATCGATTGCTTCCGGTCCCAGCCGCAGACCCATGCAATGGGCGGGCAGATATAGAACCCGAGGGTCAGGACAACCACGACCAGCCCGTAGATCCCGTACTTTGACAGGATTATGGATGCATCGGCCCGTTTCTTCGATCTCTCGAGAAATTTCCGGACGCGTTCCGAGTGGTCACTGACCGAGTCGAAGATATCAAACAGGGCGATGATGACGCCAAGCGCGACGCAGGTGAGGACAAAGAAGACAAAGAGCGGCGGCAGGCCAAGACCCACGCCCACCGGGGCAGCCCCGTACTCGATGACAAAGGTTGTGCCGATCAGGCCGAGGGTTGCTATCGTGTCGATGGCAAAGAGGAGCGCAACGGCTAACGGGATGACAAGGATGAGCATGATGCCCTTGGAGATTGCACCGGTGAGCCGCGCAAGGAAACTGGTGATGAGGGATGCGGAGATCATCTGCTGAACAGTTTTTTTGCCGGGTTGCCTTAAACCCGTTTCGATTGCAATCCCGTATCCGGTTGCAGGCGTATCTTTTTGTACCGTCCCGCCCTACGCAGATGTACATGAAGATTGTCGCTGCTCTCACGGATCCCTCGCATGCCGCCAGGGCAAAGAAGCAGGGGGCCGACATGATCGAGCTCCGCGTTGACCTGTACGAAGGCGATCTTGAGAAGATTGTCAAAAAAGCCACCGCGGCAGCCGGTCTTCCTGCCATCATCACGCTGCGCTCTGCGCAGGAGGGCGGGCAGTTCTTTGGCAATGCGGATGCCTGGATCGAAAAAGTCCGCACGCTCATCCCGTACGCGGACTACGTGGATATCGAACGCCCCTTTGCCTGCCATGCGCCGGAAGTGAAGGCCGCAGGAAAGAAGGTCATCGCCTCCCACCACTCGGCCCAGATGGTCCCGCTCTATATTCTCTTCGTGATGGAACGCGAGCTCCGGATGTACGGCGATGTGCCCAAGCTCGTTGTGGCGCCCAACGGCGACGAGGACGTGCTCGAGCTCCTCTCCTTCACGCAGGCTGCCCACAAGCCGATCTGCACCGGTGTAATGGGCGACAAATTCCGGCACGCCCGGGCCATGCTCCCGCTCTTTGGTTCGGAGTTCGTGTACTGCCACACGGGAACGCCGACTGCGGCAGGGCAGTACTCGGTTGAAGAGTTTGTGCAGCTGAAGAAGATTTTGGGCGTGTAATTTTTTTTGTGATCGATATCCTCTTTTTATGATCCAATTACGGTAACCACACCCCCCACTATCCCGACCTCTCGTGGACCGCCGCCCTGCCCCAGCCCTCACCCCCCGCATTACCGGCCGTTCCGCC
>JAAZNH010000219.1 GCA_012798365.1 Methanomicrobiales archaeon
GGTATACCAGATTGCAGAACGGATCGGCCTGACCACGGCTGGCGGTGTCGGGGATGCGCAGCAGCTCGCCCGCCTTATGACCGTTGAATGCAACCTGTACCAAATCCGCAGGTCCCGCGCCATCACGGTTGGTGCGACTGCAACCCTTCTCTCGAACTATCTGAACCAGAACCGGTATTACCCGTTCTATGTCCAGCTCCTTGTCGGGGGCATTGACGAAACGGGCCCAAGCGTCTATTCGGTTGACGCAATGGGTGGTGCAACACGGGAAGAAGAGATTGTTGCAACCGGATCCGGCTCGCCGATGGCATACGGTGTGCTTGAGGACCGGTTCAAGCCGGGCATGACCGAGGAGGAGGCGATCGAGCTTGCCGTCCGTGGCCTGAAGTCCGCGATGAAACGCGATGCCGGTTCCGGCGAAGGTATCCACGTTGTGGTAATCACCAGGGAAAAATACCAGGAGCTCAGCGAGGACCAGGTCAAAAAGTACCTCTCCAGAACCAATAACTGACTTTTTTTAGGACGACTTTTTTATGCAGATTGAAGAGCGATTGAAAGAACTCAGAGATAAGATCAATGAGAAGGTGCCCCGGGGCATCAACGTAACGCAGGTTGAATTCGAAGGCCCGGAGCTGGTCATTTACACTGACGATCCCAAGCGGTTTGCCGACGAGGCGGATCTTATCAAGATCCTTGCCCGCGACTTACGCAAGCGCATCGTCGTCCGGCCCACCATCCTCGAAGACCCTGAAAAAGCGTATAATGAGATCAAGGCCGTTGTCCCGGAGACCGCCGGCATCACTGACATCTTTTTTGACGCAGATACCGGCGAAGTGTTGATCGAAGCCGAGAAACCCGGCGTTGTCATCGGCAAAAACGGGACAACCCTCCGGGATATCACCCGCCACATCGGCTGGACTCCCAAGGTTGTCCGGACCCCCCCGATCGAGAGTTCAACCGTCAAGCAGATCCGCCAATACCTCCGGTCTGTCAACGAGGACCGCAAACAGTTCCTGCGCACCATCGGCCGGAGGATCCACCGCGACCTCCCCGGCAAGGACGAAGCCACCAAGGATGCCCCGAAAAAAGACCAGTGGCTCCGGGTGACAATGCTTGGCTGCTGCCGCGAAGTCGGCAGGGCGGCGTTCCTCCTCTCAACCCCCCACAGCAAAGTGCTCATCGACTGCGGGGAGAAACCTGATAATGCCGGTGCAACGCCATACCTGTATGTCCCGGAGATCCACCCGCTTTCCCAGCTCGATGCAGTCGTCCTCACCCATGCTCACCTGGACCACTGCGCCCTCGTTCCGCTCCTGTACAAATACGGGTACGAAGGCCCGGTGTACTCAACGCCCCCCACCCGGGATCTCTCGGCGATGCTCCAGCTCGATTACCTCGATGTCATCAACAAGGAGGACCGGAAGATCCCGTATTCCTCGAACGAAGTCAAGACCTACATCAAGCACTCCATCACCCTCAACTATGGCAGCGTGACCGATATCGCGCCGGACATGAAACTCACGTTCCATAATGCCGGTCACATCCTGGGTTCGGCCATTGCCCATTTCCATGTCGGTGACGGTCAGTACAATATTGCATTCACCGGCGACTTCAATTACAGCAAGAGCCGTCTCTTCAACCAGGCTGTCAACCAGTTCCCCCGGCTTGAAGCCCTCTTCATGGAGAGCACGTACGGGGGCAGCAATGATTTCCAGCAGCCGCGTGCCGATGCTGAAGGCCGGCTGTACGAGACCATCAACAACGTCCTTAAGCGTGGCGGAAAAGTCATCATTCCGGCCTTCTCGGTCGGCCGTTCCCAGGAAGTCATGCTGGCCCTTGAAGAGGGTATGCGCCTTGAGAAGATTCCGAAGGTCAAGATCTACCTCGATGGCATGATCCGGGAAGCAACCGCGATCCACACGACCTACCCGGAGTACCTGAACACGGACCTGCGCAACCAGATCTTCCGCGAAGGCATGAACCCGTTCCTTGCCGAATGCTTCCAGCAGGTTGACTCCTCCGAGCTCCGCGAGAAGGTCATGAACGGCGACCCGTGCGTCATCATCTCCACAAGCGGCATGCTCAACGGCGGCCCGGTCATGGAATACCTCCTCAACCTTGCACAGGACGAGAAGAACGCACTCGTCTTTGTCGGGTACCAGGCAGACGGGACGTACGGCCGCCGCATCCAGAAAGGCTGGCGCGAGGTCCCGATGGGCCGCAAGGGTACGATCACCATCAACCTTGAGATTGTTACGGTTGACGGATTCTCCGGCCACTCTGATCGCCGTCAGCTGATGAACTATATCGGCCAGATCCAGCCCCGTCCCGAGAAGATCTTCTGTATCCATGGGGATGAGAACAATACCATCGACCTTGCAAGCTCGATTTACAAACGCTACCACATCGAGACACATTCCCCCATGAACCTCGAAACCTACCGCATGGTCTGATAACGGGATGGCCATGCGCCCCCACCTTACGCTTTTTCTGGGCATTTTTGCTGTGATGGCGTTATCAAATGCCATTGTTCCCGTTCTCCCGGTCTATGATCCGAGCTCCGGCCTGCAGGGGATGATCTACTCGGCCTATTTCCTTGGTGCATTTTTCCTCACGCTCCCGGCCGGGATGATGTCGGACCGGTTCGGCCGGGTCCCGTTCATCCGCCTCGGCCTGGCCCTGACGGTAACAAGCGGCATCTTTCTCACCATGGCCACCGGGCCTGTCCCGGTCCTTACTCTCCGGTTCCTCGAAGGAATGGGTGCCGGCCTCTTTGTTGCCGCAGCCATGTCCAGCGTGAATTCTGATCCGGATCATATCCGTATGAGCGGGTGGCTTATGGCGTCGCTCAATTTCGGTCTTATTGCAGGACTTCTTGGAGCTGGCTGGCTTGCCTCCGCCCTCACCTTCCCGGCAGCCGGCCTCCTGCTCTTCACGCTCATTGCCATCGTCCCATCCCTCACCGCGTTCTTCATCCGGGATGCCCCCATCATCCACGGCCGGCCGGAACCTGATTCCGTGTCTGCCTATGTTGTCCAGTACCGCTGGCTTTTGGTTTCCTCGCTCATCCTCATCGGAGTAACCGGTGTACTGACGTCCCTGTACCCGGACTATTCGGGTGCCTCACCGGATGTTCTTGCCCTCTGGATTGCCGGCATGAATGTTGCAACGATTGCAGCAGTCATGATCTATTCCCGGACTACGGTCCACCCGGTACCGGTAATCCGCTGGTCTGCCATCCTCATGGGCATTTTTGTCCTCATCTCTTTTTACTCGCCCCCCGGGTTCCTTGTCATCGGGGCCCTTGCCGGTATTGTCATGATCGCCCAGATGGCCTATCTTGCAAAAGTCCACGAGCACCAGGGTACCGTGATGGGTCTCTTCTCGACAACCAGTTACCTGGGAATGGCACTCATGCCGCCTGCGGCCGGTTTTGTTGCAGACAGCCAGGGTTTTTTTGCCGCGTTCCTCCTCACAGCGCTCTGTGCAGGGTTTGTGGCAGTCACGATCGGGCGTTGTACCTGTGCCGGAGGTTCCCTGGAAGACCCGGGGGAGCCCGGCAGGGGAAATGAGCAATAGATTCATCTGCGATTAAGGGAAATTTCGTCATGAGAACATGAGAACAATTCTTTTCGCACTTATCCTCATCTTTTCCCTCGTGCTCATTCCGGCGGTTTCTGCTGAAGACGCCCTCGAATGGTACACAAAAGCCCAGAATGCAGCATCAGCAGGGAACTACAATGAGGCGATAACCTTCTACAATAACGCCCTGTCCCTTGACCCGGACTATGCCGCAGCTCTCTCCGGGAAAGCGGTGGTCCTGAACCAGCAGAAAAAATATTCAGAAGCGCTGGAAATGGCAGACAAGGCGCTCGCACTCCGTGCCACGGACCCCAATGCCCTGAATGCACGGGCCCTTGCCCTCTTTGGCATGATGAATTACAATGCTTCGGTTAAAGCGTATAACGATCTCTTTACGGTCCAGGTGAACCGGGTTGATGCGTACTGCAACCAGGGGTACGCGTATTTCCAGCAGGGTATGTATGCAGAGGCTATCTCTCCCTACGACCGGTGCACCTCAATGGATCCGCTCAACTTCATGTCATGGAATTACAAAGGGCTCGCGTACATGGGAATTGGTAAGTATGAAATGGCCCTTAATGCATTTGATCAGGCAACGGTCGTGACCGTCTCGAATGCAACGGTCTGGAACAACAAGGGCGAAGCTCTGGTTGCGCTTAACAAGCCGCAGGACGCACTGCAGTGCTTTAACAAGGCTCTCGGCATCGATCCGAACTTTACAAAGGCAAAGGCCAACAAGGAGAGCGTAATGGGCAAACAGCAGGTGGTCAATATCTCCGGCACCATCACGCCGGTCCCGACTATCAGCCGCATCGGCACCTTCTGGACAACCGCAACTCCGGTTCTCACGCCAACAGAAGCGATCGCCCTGCCCCCCGGGGATCAGCCGACCCCCGGTCCGGGGGAGACCGGGTCCGGCTCGCAGCCTGCAACAACGGTCCCGAAACGGACGACCTACTCACCCCTCTCCCCGCTGACAATCATCGGGGCACTGGCTGGAGTTGGCTGCATCGCGGTATATCTGAGAAGACAGTAAGAAAAAAAAAGGAAATAAAATAAAAAAACTCTTTTTCAGACCGTTGTCCCGGCATACTGGTGCAGGATACGGCCGTATATTTCCGCAGCCTTCTCAAGGGATTCTATCCGGACCCGTTCATCGATCGCATGGAGGAGCGTAAGCTCGCCGGGACCGTATTCGATCACATCATACCCGAACTTCCTCAGGTGCCGTGCATCGCTTGCCGCCCACTGGACAATCGGGAATACCTCTCCGCTATACGTCTGCCGGATCGCGTCACAGGTCCGGTTGACGATTGTGCAGTCTGACGGGGTTAGGGTGGGCTCGTGGGACTCGTGGCCAAGAATCGTTCCCGTGCCGGCATGGGCTCTGACCCTGGCCTGGAGGTCGGTAATCTTCACGCCCCACGGGATCCGGAATTCCATTTCAAGGTTGCAGTGCTGGGCAACAACATTGGACTTCTCGCCGCCGGATATCGTCCCGGGATTGAAGGTCACCCGTTTGAGGACGCTCTGGGCCATGGGAAGGGAGAGTTCCTGTGCAAGGACCCCGGACGATTGCCGGATAATCTCTTCAAGGTGTGGGTCGACCGGGTGCTCTTCTTCATAGACCGTCCTGATGGAGGAAAGGAACTGCATGGCTTCCATGATGGCACTGGTGCCGACAGCCGGGTAGAGCGATCCATGGGCCGGCCGGCCGGTGAACGCGAGGTTGATGCGCATGAGCCCCTTCTGCCCGATATTCGGGTGACGGGCCGGTGTCGGCTCTGCGATAATGCAGTCACACGGGCCGGGGAGGGCGTGCTCGCGCAGCAGCCGCTGGATCCCATTCTCGCTGCCGGTCTCTTCGTCGCAGACAAACACGAGGTTCGCGGGAAGTTTCGCTCCGGTGTTGACGAATGTTTCCGCTGCTGAAAGGATCGCAGCACACCCGCCTTTCATGTCGGTTGACCCGCGCCCGTGCACAAACTCATCATCGATGATGCCCGAGAACGGCGGTTTTTTCCAGCCGGAGTCCATGGCCGGAACGACATCGACATGCCCGCAGAACATCAGGTTCCCTGCCGGTTGCCGGGTGACAAGGTTGTCCTGGCCGTCCGCTGTACCGATGATCTGGCACGGAATCCCAAGACCGTCAAGGAACGTGCGGATGTACTCGATGCATTCGGTTGTCCGGCTGGGCGGGTTCTCGGTCTTGATCTTCACAAGATCTGAACAGATACGGCTGACCTGCATGGTGGTGTTTCCTGCCTCCGTTTATGCCTTGGTGCAATACGCCGCAAAGAGCCTTCCCAGTGAGGCATCGTCATAAATGCTTTTTAAGAAATCCGGATCAAAGAACTCGTCGATCATGGCATAGAAATACTTCACCGGGACCGGCGATTTGCTGTCCGGGTCAAGGACAATCCGGAAGCTCCGGTAGCTGGCCTCATCCTCGCTGTCGTAGATCATCTGCCAGAGGGATGGCAGAGTCTCGAATTTTTCCTTGTGGTTATCCCGCAGCCAGTTGATGAACCCGGGGAATTTTGGCCGGTCACCTTTCTTCTCCTCCTCCACTCTCCACCGGAGATATTCTGCTCCCATGATATTTTTGGGGGATGCGTAATTATAGGCATAGATACCCGCGGTATAATCGATGTGTGCAAGCGAGTCGATGACGTAAAAATACAAAACTTTGTTGAACCCGCTGGTGTCCTGGAGCATCAGGTTTTTCTCGTACAGGTAATCGAGGACTTGTAAAAATTCATTCTCTTCCGGCATATTCCGGTAGGTTCGATGCGGGATTGTAAATACGTTGCCGTACTGGCACAAGCATGGGTAAAAAAAACCTATTCAGCCCGCCTGCCTATTATAAGACGGGATACACTGAGGTCTCACGGGTATGTACCGTGGAAGATGCCGGTCCTGGCCTTATCCGTGGTGGTCTGTTCCGGCCCGATCCGATTCTGCCCGACCCAACCGGGAACATTTCCATCGCGATCACGATCGCGATTCGAAGAAACCCGGCGGTTTCTTCTCATCCTCCAGGTCGAAGAACCCGGCATGTTCTTCTTCTGTCTCAAGTCTGACGACCTTCGACATTCTGATGACCTGTCAGATTCAAAGACCGGTCCGGATCGATCGAGCCTTGGTTTTTTTTCAATCGAATCCGGATTGAAAAGGCTGAAACTGCCACGCAGTTTCAGCTGCCGCTTGGGAGCGGCATTTTCAAGCAGACTTTGATTGTAAAATTTTAACCGCAATCATGATCGCGATCGAAAAACCGATCCGGATCAATCAGACTTTGATTTTTATTTTTCAATCAAATCCTGATTAAAAATTTTCAAGCAGACCGTGATTGAATTTTTTTGAGCAACCTTTGATTGAAAAACTGTGATTATGTGGGGGGTCCGTCGTAGTGGCCCGTTCCGGATTGTTGCAGATCAGCTTAACTTTTCGCAGGCAGACCTTGATTGATTTTTTTTAAGCAAGGTTTGATTAAAAATTTTCAA
>JAAZNH010000220.1 GCA_012798365.1 Methanomicrobiales archaeon
CCTTGTCGGTGAGATCCGTGGTGTTGAGGGAGCGGTTGCGTTTGGTGCCATGCAGACCGGCCACCCGGTCATGAGCACTTTCCACGCAGCATCGGTCGAAAAACTGATCCAGCGTCTCTGCGGGGACCCGATCAATATCCCCCGTACCTATGTTGATAACCTCAACCTTGTCGTCATCCAGAGCGCAGTCAAGCGGCCCGACGGCCAGCTGGTCCGGCGAATGATCAGCTGCAACGAACTTGTCGGATTCAACCCCGAAACCCAGGGGTTCACGTTCGTCCAGATGTTTACCTGGGAGCCGGTTTCCGATACGTTTGTGTGGACCGGCAAAGGCAGCTCATTCCTGCTCGAGAACAAGATCGCAACCATGCTGGGAATGCCCGAGAGTAAAAAGGCGGAGATCTACCTCGAGGTTGAGAAACGGGCAAAGATCCTTGAACGGCTTCACAAGGCAGGATACACGAAATTCTGGGACCTGTTCCACATGATGACCAAGATCAAGAAACAGGGTCTCCTGACCATTGGTTCCTGAAAATGGCAGATCCGGCACCTGAACCTGAAAAGAAACCCGAGAAGAAACAGATCCCTTTTGCATCTGCCATTGAGGATGTGAAGGAGAAAGTTTCCAGCCTCACTGAAGACCGCATGATGAGTGCGGATCTTCTTTTTACCACCACCTACATGGCATCCCTTGCACTCGCGGATGCTTCACGGCCGGAGATCTTCACGTTTGCTGCAAGCCGGAAGGAGTATATTTCCTCAAAATATACGGCAAAAGTTGATACCTATGTCCAGAAATGGAGTTACAGTTACTCCGAATCACTGAGTATTGTCGCTGAACGGGCCAGCAACCCCATCTTAAAAAGCATGCTGTCCCGGTATGCCAATGCCATCGAGTCCGGTGTGCCAGATGATGATTTCTTAAAAAACGAACTCAATACCGTCCGGAGCGTGTACCGCAGCCAGGTGGAACAGGGCCTTGAACTCTTAAAAAAATGGGGAGATGCCTACGTTGCAATGCTCCTGTCCGGGACGGTTATTGCAGTCACTATCATGATCTCGATTGCCATCTACTCTCCTGCCGGCATGGAGACAACACTGAACATGGCATACGGGATCATTCTCGTTATCTGTGTTTTTGGCAACATCCTCATGTTCCAGTCGGTCCCATACGATCCCAAAACCCATGGTCTCCCGGACCGGGCATCCAAGGAGCAGCAGACCATCCATTCGATGGAACGCATCATCGTCCCGCTCACCATCGCAGCAATCATCATCCTGGGCCTGCTGGGTGTCTCTGCCGGCCTCATTTACCTGCTCATCGGTATCCTTATGGCACCGTTGGGGATTATCGGGTTTATCGATGACAACAATATCACGATGCGGGACACGGATTTCTCGACATTTATCCGGAGTTTCGGTGCGGTCATGGGTGGACAGGGAACGACTGCCGTCTATGCTCTCGCAACCATTGACCGCAAATCCTTAACGGCCCTTGAGCCGCTCGTAAATGCTGTTTATTCCCAGATGAACCTTGGCCTTGACAATGAGCAGATCTGGCGGCGTTTTGTCGGCGATTCAGGAAGCAACCTCATCAACAAGTTCCTCAACATTTACCTGGACACTGTCACCCTTGGCGGCCCGCCGGAACCCATCGGGACGGTGGTCGGGTACTCCATGCTCGAGATGACCCTTCTCCGGGAGAAAAAAGACATGCATGCCCGGAGTTTCATCGTTCTTTTGGTGCCCATGCATATTGCGATGGCCGGCATCTTTGTCTCCCTGTACCGCATCATGGTCGTCCTTACGGGATCGGTCGGGAGCATGATGGAGCATTTTGCCAACCAGTCAGCCCAGGTGTCCGGGAGCGCCGGTGCCAGTTCAGGTATGTCTGCCGGGGCCGCGCTCGGGGGATTGTCAATGTTCACCAATTTCCCGGAAAAAGAGATGGGAACATTTGTGGTCATTACGCTGACCATCATCACGGTCTCGAACATCATTGCCGCACGGGTGGTCGGGGGCGGGGATCGGTATATGTTTTATTTCTATACAGCCATATTCTGTGCATTGACAGGCCTCGTGCTGATCGTGACCCCGATTGGTGTGGGTTTGTTCTTCAGCCCCGAAGCCCTGGCAAACATGGGTGGGGCGACCACCGTAACGTCAGGAGGGTAAGACCATGGATAAACGCGTCCGGAGGATACTGCTGCTCTGCGCTATCGTTACCCTTGGGCTTCTCGTGCTCCTTGCCAATGTGACTTTTATCCAGCTCCTTGCCATCCTGCTGGTTGCCGGAATCGTCCTTCCGTTTCTCCTGGGTATGGTTACCGTGGCGGAAGTGCGGGAAGCGTGGGCCACGTTCCGGGACCAGACCCTTAAAAAGAACAGTTTCCTCAAAAAACTGGATGACATTAAGCTTTTTGAGAAGAAACCGGCCGCGGCCCGCCCCGAGATCCCCCAGCCAAAGATGCCGGTCAAAACCGATGCCGGCCCGGCATCTCCAAAAGGATCAACTC
>JAAZNH010000221.1 GCA_012798365.1 Methanomicrobiales archaeon
AGATCTCCTTGTTGAAAAAGAGACACATATTGATGCCGTATCGGCGTTTGGCCGAAAGAGAGCGATTGACTACGCGATCATCGGCCCGGAGGCGCCTCTCGAGGCAGGGATAGTGGACAGGCTCGAAGCGGATGGAATACCCTGCATGGGTCCCACCCGCGCTGCAGCAAGGCTCGAGACTGACAAGGGATTCTGCCGCGACCTGATGCACCGGCACCACATCCCCGGCTGCCCGGATTACCGCGTCTTTTCTGCCGTTGACGAAGCGGTAGATTTTATCACGAACTACCAGGGCGATGTCGTTGTCAAACCCATCGGCCTGACCGGGGGAAAAGGCGTCCGGATCATGGGCGAACAGGTTGACCGGGAGGGCGCAATCGGGTACGCCCGGTCCCTCCAGGGCGTCGCGGTCATCGAAGAGCGCCTTCTTGGCGAAGAATTCACCCTCCAGGCGTTTGTTGACGGGAAATCGCTGGTTCCCATGCCGCTTGTGCAGGACCACAAGCGTGCGTTCGAGGGCGACACCGGCCCCAACACCGGGGGTATGGGATCCTATACGATGCCGGATCACCGGATGCCGTTTGTAACACAGGCGGATTTTGACCGGGCGTTTGACATCATGAAGGCCACGGTCGCTGCCATGGCAAAGGAAGGCCATCCCTACAAGGGGATCCTGTACGGCCAGTTCATGAACACCGCAGCCGGCCCCAAAGTGATCGAGTATAATGCACGCTTCGGGGATCCTGAAGCCATGAATGTCCTCTCCCTGATCTCCTCCGACCTCGGGGAGATTGCCTGCGGGATCGCAGATGGTTCCCTGAGCGCGGGGAAGGTATCATTTGAGAAGAAAGCAACGGTCTGCAAGTACCTGGTCCCCGAGGGATACCCGGATGCACCGGTCTCCGGGCAGCCCCTCACGATCGGGGACCACGAAGGTGCCCTCGTCTATTACGCCAACGTGGAAGAGAACGACGGCAGGCTTGTCACCCTCACCTCCCGCACCCTTGCCTTTGTGGGCATGGGAGATACGCTTCAGGAGGCAGAACAGCATGCAGAAAAGGCAGCAGCATCGGTCACCGGGAAGGTGCGGTACCGGCGGGATATCGGGACGCAGCAACTGCTTGACCTGCGCATAGCACACATGAAGGAATTACGATGAAGAAGGATTTCATATCCATACTGGATATCAACAAAGAGGAGCTTGGCCAGCTGCTTTCAGACGCGATTGAGCTCAAGCGGCAGAAGAAAGCGGGCATCACCCACCAGCTCCTGCCCGGAAAAACCCTTGCAATGATCTTCGAAAAATCCTCAACCCGTACGCACATCTCGTTTGAGGTGGGGATGAACGAGCTGGGCGGCCATGCACTCTTTCTGAATGCCCGCGACATGCAGATCTGGCGCGGGGAAGAGATCCGCGACACCTCGCGGGCGGCATCCCGGTATGTTTCCGCGATGATGATCCGGGCCTACAAGCACAGCACGATCGAGGAATTTGCCAGGTATGCTACCATCCCGGTCGTCAACGGCCTCTCGGATATGGAGCACCCCTGCCAGCTCCTTGCCGATATCATGACCATGCAGGAGCACTTTGGTTCAACAAAGGACCTGAAAGTCGCCTGGGTTGGTGACGGGAACAATGTCTGTCACTCGCTGATCCTCTCGACGGTCCTGACCGGCCTTGATGTAACGGTCTCGGCACCGAAAGGGTACGAGCCGGATCCCGGGTACATGAAAAAGGCAGAGAAACTCGGGGGAAAAGTGAAGTTTGTCCGGGAACCCGAGAAGGCCGTAAAAGACGCCGAGGTCATCGTCACGGACACGTGGGTCTCGATGGGCGACGAAGGCGAGCGGGATGAACGGCTGAAACTGTTTGGCGATTACACGGTTGATTCTGACCTGATGAGACTGGCATCCCCCAGCGCCCGGGTGCTCCACTGCCTGCCGGCTCACCGCGGCGAAGAGATCACGGATGAAGTGATGGAAGGCGGCCAGAGTCTCATCTGGGACGAGGCAGAAAACCGGCTCCATGCCCAGAAAGCGCTGCTGGTCCGGCTTTTAAAGAAGTAAAAAATAAGGAAAAATCAGTATCTTTTTTCATTGGGCTTGTCGCCAACCCATTCCCGCAGCTGGTCAAGCATGTACTGTTCAACTTTTTTTGCCTCTTCCATGGTACCGCGGAATGCAAGGAGTTGACGCTCGTCGCCATCCATATTCGCAAACTTCAGGGGCTGGTTCCGTTCAACAACCTTGACAGCGAACTTTTTGGAGATCTCGATGATGAGTTTTCGTGGTACGCCGGGGGGGATGAGGACATCGTAGAGAGGTTCTTCGTCAGTCATGCTATCACTGTTCTTACTTACCTATCTTGATCCGCTGGCTCATAATACATCGTCCTCCACGGACTCCCCCGATGGGGTTTTTGGGTTTGCCAAGCGAGTTCATGCACCGGCCCATCAGGGCTGCACCACGGGCAAGGCCGTCATCCACAAAGACCACGTGGTCAACCGGGTTGTCAAAGAGGTTGCGCTCGATGATCCCGTCAAGGATGTACTCCGGTTTCCTGCCGGAGATCGCAGCCCGGCCGGTGAAACCTATCGAGGCATTCCGGGGGACAATCTTCTGCTCAACAGCAACGTCAATGAGACGCAGCGCCATCTGCGCACAGACGCGATCGATCACCTCATTAAGGACGGTAAGACCGTGATTCTTGTGGATGTCCGCCCCGATTGCAAGAAGATTTTCCAGATCGCTTGAGTTGGTCCCGCAGTCACAGCCAATCATCGCGATACCGGAGTCCATAGCGGTTTTGGCATTTACCGGGACCCGCCCGAAGCGGTCGCGGTCAGCAGGAACGATCCGGATATCGATATGTTCGTGGGCCTGCTTCACGTACTCATCGACAACCTTCCGGCTGGTGAAGGAGAAGAGCCCGCCCGAAACGCTGTGCTCGCCAAAGATATCAAGCGCTGTCCCGGTCCGCTGTTTCACCAGGCCGGTCCCCCGGACAATTGCATCCGGGATTGCACCGGCAAGGCCGCAGAAGTTCCCGATGGTCTTTGCAAACGGGTTCGGGTCCTCCGGCGCCACATCGCTGGTGATCCTGCCATCAAGCGTTGTGCCAAAATCAATGGAAACACAGGGATTGCGGAAGTCCACCGGGGTCCATTTCGCACCTTCCTTGATCCCGGCCATGGCAAGCTCGCCTTCCATCTCGTTTGCCACCATCTCGACTCCTGTTGACCCGACCGGGGGAATGACACCGGCCACGGCACCGACAAAGACCACCTTGTCCGCAAAACTGAACGGCTGGAGTTTTACCGGCTGGTTCTCCTTGCTCATCGGCGGGGTCATCTTCCTGGGAGGGACACCTGCGGCAAGGCAGCCGTTTGCGAGGGCAATGACAAAATCGCCCACCTGATCCGGGGATTCCATCTCAGCAACGACTCCGGTGCTCCTGACAACAAAGTCGAGATCTTTCTGGATATCGAGATGCGCCTCTTCATGACAGCGGAGAAGAGTGTCCCGGACAAGTTCGGTCACAGCCTCCCGGGTCAGCTCCGTGCCATCGAGGGTTGCACCAAAGACCGTCTCCCCCGGTTTGGGGGCCCGTATATCCCGGCTCATACTGACGGTCTTGTTGATAACATAGGACATCCCGGTCTCAAGACTTACCCCGGTAAGGATGCATTTGGTCGTAGTATTTCCCATCTCAACCGATGCCACGATAAAATAAGGCTTATTTTTGAATTCCGGTATCAGCGACCCGGCCCCAAGACTGAGTGTGGGTGGCGGGGGACTCTCGACAATGTGGGGTTTTGGTTTGGTGAAGCGGGAAAAAAAACTGGCGCACATATCATGCGATTTTTACTTCTGGCACTCCTTATACGTTTCGATTTGATGAGTCTCGCGGAACGCGAGACGAATCAGGAGAAGAACGCGAAAGCGTTCTTCGACCAGCATAATGCAGAGGTGTCTCGCGGAACCTGCGGTGAAAGTGGTGGTGAACGCGAAAGCATTCTTCGACATGATGAACCTCACAGAATGTGAGGTGAATCAGGAGAAGAACGCGAAAGCGTTCTTCGACTTGATGAGTCCCTTCGGAAGGGAAAATGAGGGGAAAATGGCGGAACGCGAAAGCGTTCTTCGACCAGGATAGTGCAGAGGGGCCTCACGGATTACGATGTGAAAGAGGCAGCAGGTGCAAGCCACACTTCGAAGAATTGCTTCGCAATTCTTCTCGTAGCTCGGGTTCTGAAGAACCCTCACCATTCTGAAGAACCCTCACCATCTCGGAGAAAAAAATAGGTTATTTCTTCTTCTTTTCCTGGAGCTGCCGGACAAGCCGGGCCTGGATGCCGAAGTACTGGGAGACCCCGATGGCATGGCACTGGTCAATGGATGCGCTGTCGAACGAGACAAGGTCGCTTGAGTAGACTGCATTGGGCGAGCTCCGGCCAAGGACCATGACATGCCCCTTATAGAGTTCAAGATCAACCTTGCCATCAACGCGCTCCTGGGTGGTGTCGATGAACGCATTGAGGGCGGCATACAGGGGCTCAAAGACGAGCCCCTTGTAGGCAAGCTCGGACCACTTGTCGTCTACCATCCGCTTGAACGCAAGTTCGGAGCGGGTAAGCACCAGTCCTTCGAGATCGCGGTGGGCGGCAAGGATAACGGTTGCAGCCGGGTGCTCGTAGTTCTCGCGGGCCTTGAGGCCGAGAATGCGGTCCTCGATCATATCATTGCGGCCGATCCCGTGCTTCCCGGCAAGGGCATTGAGCTTCTGGATGAGCTCGTAGCCTTTCATCTTCTTCCCGTTCAGGGCAACCGGAACACCGGCTTTGAATTCAAGGGTGATCTGCTCGGGCTTGTCCGGCGCCTTCTGCGGCGAGACGCTCCAGTAATAGATCTCTTCGGGGGGGTGGTACGCCGGGTCTTCAAGCCTGCCACCTTCGATACTCCTGCTCCAGCAGTTCTCGTCCATGCTCCAGGGCTTGTCCTTCTTGACCGGGACCGGGATCTTATGTTTCTTTGCGTAATCGATCTCCCAGTCGCGGGTCAGGTTCATTTCCCGGATCGGGGCCACAACTTCCAGGCCGGCGCTGCGGATGATGAAATCGAAGCGGAGCTGGTCATTGCCTTTCCCGGTGCAGCCGTGGCCGATGGCTTTTGCCTTCTCCTTCTTTGCAATCCTGACAACTTCCTGGGCGATCAGGGGGCGGGCAAGGGATGTCCCCATGGGGTATCCTTCGTAGGACCCGTTGGCTTTGATAGCCGGGAATACATGTTCGCTGACAAACTTGTCCCGGGCATCAATGGTGTAGTGCATGTCTGCAAGCTTTTTGCCCTTCTCCGTTGCAACAGATATCTCCGCGTCCTGCTGGCCGACATGGACAGCAACCGTGACAACACGGTCATAGCCGTATTTCTCTTTCAAGAGCGGGATACAGATGGAGGTGTCAAGCCCTCCGGAATATGCAAGAACTATGGTGCCTTTTCCCATTCCAGGTACTCCATACGAATGATGGTATACTGGTTGGTGGTTCCAGAATATAATCTGGAGGGAATGCTGATGGCCCGGGTCTCGTTGAATCCGGGAAAGAACAAAAAATGGGTTGTTCAGGCAATTGGTTCCTGAACTGCTATCGTTTAGTCTTAGTTCATTACAACGACTTTTGCCGAAAGCTGGGGCTGGAACGGTCCGGTGGTGTAGTCGTAGGAACCGACCTTGTCAAAGACTACTGAATAAGACTGGCCGTAGGGGATGGTGACTTCGTCCATGGTCCCGAAGTATGCACCGGTCTGGACATCAGTTGCCTGGATGAAGTGGGGCTTGTAGGGGTCCTCGTTCTTCCAGACGACCTTGGTTCCGACCTTGACGTATGCGGTTGCATCCGGCATAACGGTCAGGTCCTGGGTGAAGGTCATGGTGTAGGTCGGGACGGGGGTTGCCGTGGGGGTCGGGGTCGGGGTTGCGGTCTTGTTCACAACAACAACAATGATCTCCTTGGTGGGTTCAGCAGTGGGAACCGGGGTTGCAACAGCGGTTGTGACCGGGGCTGCTGGGGTCGGCGTGGCTACGGGTGCTGCAGGCTGGGATGTGCATCCCGCAAGCAGGATCCCGACAAACAGGATTGCAAGAACAACAAATAATTTCTTCATGCATCTTTTTTTGTTATTTCGGTATATAAGCATATTCAATTATTTTGTGTTTTTCTGATGGCGTCCCGGGCCGGTTCCGGGTTCCGGAATCATCCCCGGCACGAAAAAAGAGGGGCAAATGAAAATTTTCACGTCGGAGCTATTTCAGGTAATGGCCGATCGGCTCAAGCGTTACCTTCTCGCGCTTTATTGCATCAATCGCAAGCGCCGCTGCCCGCGCCGCCTGCAGGGTGGTAATATAGGGTATGCCAAAGTCCACTGCCGCACGCATGATCTGGTAGTGGTCCTGCCGGGACTTCTGGTCCTGCGGGGTGTTGATGATGAGCCGGATCTCCCCGTGCCGCATCATGTCAAGGACATTGGGGGAGCCTTCCTGCACTTTCCTGACCAGGTGCGCCTCGATGCCCACCTCGTACAGGTAATCCACGGTCCCTTCCGTGCCGTACAGGGTCAGGCCAAGGTCCTGCAGCTGCCGGGCAATGGGGATGACTTCTGCCTTCTGCTCGATGTTGACCGATACGAAAACATTTCCCTTGACGGGAAGCTCGTTGTCCGCAGAGATGCAGGCTTTGTAGAACGCAAGGCCGAAGTCATAGTCGATACCCATGACCTCCCCGGTGCTCTTCATTTCCGGCCCGAGCATGGTATCAACACCGGCAAGCTTGCTGAAGGGCAGGAGCACTTCCTTGACGGCAACGTGCTCGAACTCCCGCTCTTTGTACCCGAGGTCGCGGAGTTTCCTGCCCATCATAACCTTTGCAGCGATCTTGGCAATCGGCAGGCCGGTTGCCTTGGAGACAAAGGGCACGGTCCGGCTCGCCCGCGGGTTGGCTTCAAGGACATAGACGGTCTTATCCTTCACCGCAAGCTGCAGGTTCACCAGGCCCACCACCCCAAGCCCGAGTGCGATCTTGTGGGTATAGTCCCGCACGGTCCCGACAACTTCGGGCGGCAGCGACTGGGTCGGTATGACACAGGCCGAGTCCCCGGAGTGGATACCGGCCTGTTCGATGTGCTCCATGATGCCGCCTATTAATACATCCTCGCCATCACAGACTGCATCGACATCCAGCTCCACGGCATTCTGGAGATAAGAGTCGATCAGCACCGGGTGCTCGGGCCCGGCAAGGAACTCTTCCTTTTTCATGTAGCTCTCGAGTTCTGACGCGTCATGGACGATCTCCATGCCGCGGCCACCAAGCACATAGGACGGGCGGACGAGGACCGGGTAACCGATGTTCCCTGCCATCTCCCGGGCTTCGGCCATGGAATGGGCGGAGGCATTGGGCGGCTGGGGGATCGAGAGTTTCTTTAAGAGTTCAGCAAACCGGTCCCGGTCTTCAGCAATATCCATCGCATCCGGGCTGGTCCCCAGGATCTTTGTGGCAAGACCGAACCTGCCGATCTCTTTTTCGAGCGGCACTGCAAGGTTGACGGCATTCTGGCCGCCGAACTGGACCATCACGCCCCGGTAATTATCCTTTCGCAGGACATTGACCACGTCCTCCAGCTGCATGGGTTCAAAGAAGAGCCGGTCTGAAGTATCAAAGTCCGTGGATACGGTTTCAGGATTGTTGTTGACGATATGGACCTCAATGCCTTCTTCCCGCAGCGCCTTGACTGCATGGACCGTACAGTAATCGAACTCAATTCCCTGCCCGATACGGATCGGCCCGGAACCGAGGATAAGCACCTTCTGCTTATCGGAGGGAATAATCTCGCAGTCCGGCTCCTTGGTGGAATAGAAGTACGGGGTCAGGGCCGGGAACTCGGCAGCACAGGTATCTACCATCTTATACGAGGGCAGGCCGGCGATCTTCTCGATCTCCTCGCGGCTCTTGCCGGTCAGGCCGCAGATCTCGGCATTGGAAAACCCGGAGGATTTGGCAGCAAGGATCATATCAGGAGTGCACCCGGCCACGAGCTGCTTTTCGAGATCAACAATGTTTTTGATCTTCTCCAAAAAGAACGGGGCGATGGAGGTGAGCTGGGCAATCTCATCGATAGAGAATCCCTGGCGGAACGCATCGAAGAGGCAGTGGAACCGTTCATCCGTGGGCCGGGAGAGGATCATGCGGATCTCGCTTGGGCTTGTGTGCATGCGCACACTGGTGTCAAGGGACCGCTTTGCCTTCATGAGCGCCTCCTCAATCGTCCGGCCGATCGCCATGACTTCACCGGTGCTCTTCATTGCCGTGGAGAGGGTCCGGTCAGCACCCTTGAACTTGTCAAACGGCCACCGCGGGACCTTGACGACAATGTAATCGATCGATGGTTCAAACGAGGCCGGGGTACACCCGGTGACGGTGTTCATGATCTCATCCAGCCGCAGGCCGATGGCAATCTTGGCTGCCACCCGTGCAATCGGGTAACCGGTCGCCTTCGAGGCCAGGGCAGAGGAACGGGAGACGCGGGGGTTGACTTCGATGACGCGGTAATCCCCGTTGCGGAAGGCAAACTGGACATTGCAGCCTCCCTGCACATCCAGCGCCCGGATAATCTTGATGGCGGCGCTGCGCATCATCTGGAACTCGTCATCGCGGAGGGTCAGGATGGGTGCCACGACAACGCTCTCCCCGGTATGGATGCCCATCGGGTCGATGTTCTCCATCCCGCAGATGATGATGCAGGTGTTGGCCGAGTCCCGCATGACCTCAAACTCGATCTCTTTCCAGCCAAGGACGCTCTCCTCGATCAGGACCTGGTGGATGCGCGAGCGGGAGAGGCCCAGTTCAACGGTGCGGAGCAGTTCTTCTTTTGTTTTCGCAATACCGCCACCGGCACCGCCGAGCGTGTAGGCCGGGCGGACCACGGCGGGAAGACCGATCTGGGCGATCGCATCATCGATCTGGGTCATGCTGGTGAGGATCATGCTCTTTGGGATCGGTTCGCCGATCTGGAGCATGAGGTCCCGGAACTTCTCGCGGTCTTCCCCGCGATAGATCGCTTCCAGGGGCGTTCCAAGGATCTCGACGCCTTCAAGGGCCCCCTTTTCGGCAAGTTCTGCCGTCATGTTAAGGCCGGTCTGGCCGCCCATGCCGGAAAGGATCCCGTCGGGCTTTTCCTTTTCAATGATCTTTGCGATCACGTCAGCCTTGATGGGCTCGATATAGATGGTCTCGGCCATCTCCGGGTCGGTCTGGATGGTTGCCGGGTTGGAGTTGATGAGGACAACCTCGACGCCCTCTTCATGCATGGCACGGCATGCCTGGCTGCCGGAGAAATCGAACTCCGCAGCCTGCCCGATCTGGATCGGACCTGACCCGATGATCAGGACTTTTTTAATGTGTTCCTTCTTTGGCATTATCCGATCCTCCTGAAAAGCCCGTCAAAATAGTGACATTCCGTATCCATCGGCCCCGCGTGCGCCTCCGGGTGGAACTGGACGCAGTTGATCTTCAGGGCCTCGTTCTCGAACCCTTCAACAGTCCCGTCATTTGCATTCACGAAGGTGACCTCGCATCCGTCCGGCAGGGAATCTGCATCAACCGCATAGCCGTGGTTCTGGGTGGTGATGAAGATCCTGCCGTCATAGTACTTGACCGGCTGGTTGCCCCCGCGGTGGCCGAACTTGAGCTTGTAGGTGTCGCCGCCCAGGGCCAGCGCCGAGATCTGGTTGCCCATGCAGATGCCGAAGATCGGCAGCTGCCCGATGCATTTCTTAACGGTTTCAATGGTTTTTGTGGCCTGCTTGGGGTCACCCGGGCCATTGGTGAGGAAGAGGCAGTCGGGTTCTGCGGCGAAAATGTCATCGGCGGATACATCATGGGGGAAGATATACAGGTCGCCTTTGCGGCGGGAGAGGCTTGTCAGGATATTTGTCTTGAGGCCAAGGTCGATGATCGCGATCCGTTTTCCTTTGCCGGGGATGCGGTAGGGTGCCTTGCAGGAGACTTCCGGAATGGGCGTGATCTCATCCGGCAGGGGGGCACTCTTTGCCAGTCTGACCGCTGACTCCCCATCGTCACTGTCAACGATGAGGGCGGCTCTCATGGTGCCGTGGACCCGGGTCTTGATGGTGAGGCTGCGGGTATCAGCGCCGCACATACCCATGAGTTTCTTCTGCTCGAAAAACTCCCTGACGGAAGGCTTTGTCTCGGGCTTTTCACAGATCTCGCGGCAGACCATGGCCCGGGTCTTGACCCCCTGGCTCTGCATATTCTGCTGGTCAACCCCGTAGTTCCCGATAGTCGGGAACGTGAACATGAGAATCTGCCCGTAATAACTGGGATCGGAGAGCGCCTCCATGTACCCGCTCATCTGGGTGTTGAAAACCAGTTCCCCCGTGCATTCACCATCGACACCAAATCCCTCCCCGTGGATTACCTGTCCGTCTTCAAGACCCAGAACCGCCTTCATGGTATTCATATGTAATGTGCCGGATTAGTTATTAACGATAATGCAATCGTGCGGGTACGTTCAGGTATGCAACCC
>JAAZNH010000222.1 GCA_012798365.1 Methanomicrobiales archaeon
CTCCCCGGTTTTATCATCATGGAGTTTTTATTACTCCCTGCATAAAAAGTAAAATGTATACATTCCCGTAAGTTCTAAAAAAATGAGAACATCCATGTCCCGCTTCCGTTCCCTTCTCGAATGGGCCATAATCATCGTGCCACTCGTTATTGTCGTCATCCTTGGCTATCACTTCCTCTTCAGCGCGCCCGCCGCCGTACCATCCGGCCTGCCGGGCAACGGGGGCTTTTTCCAGGTGCCGCTGGATGCACCGCAGGTGTACACAAAACAATCCGGGACCTGGCAGTTCACCCTTACGGCAAACCATGCGTATACCCTTGCAGGAAAAGTTGTCGGCAGGCATGAGTACCCGCCAGCACTTCCCGACGGGATCATCGCGCTTGACCTTGCCGTGGCAAACGGGGACCTCCTGATCAATGATAATCTCCACTACTTCACGTTCCGCATGGGTGACCGCACCCTCGAATACAGCTATGATGTGCCCGCGTATGCCGGCCTCACGGAGGCATACATCGATGAGCATATCAGCAACAGCCACCTGGTGTTTCTTGACCCGGCGCTTGAAGCACAGGTGAAAAGCGCAAAGCCGGGAGATTGCATCATCCTTAAAGGAAAACTGGTGGATATCGAAGGCTCCTCGACCGGCCTCCGGTATCGTGCCCACACCAGCACGGTACGGACCGACCAGTACCCGGAAGGGTGCGAGGTTATCCTTGTTGAATCGTTCCAGCCGGTCAGCTGCGGGACATGAGATACGGGAACGGGGCGCGGGGGAGACTCACCCGGATAAGGATTGCAATCGATGCGATCCCGGCTGGCCCACAACTCCCCTCCTCGAATAATCAGGATCCATCCGGATCATTTCTGGTAAACACCTGAAACAAACCACGCGTCCGTTTTTATAAAGAAACAAGTGCCGGCAAAAAAAATTTCAATCAACCCCCCGCCCCCTGCATGAAAATTTTCAATCAAACCTTGATTGCATTTTGCGGGGGGCCTCGCCGGAAAATCAAAAATATTGTAGGTTAACCCTGCGGATTGTAGGTTAATTAACCTACAATCGGTTCATCAGCTTACACCCAATGATCGCGATTGATCTTTTTTCTGCAGGGTCTGCCATGAAAAAATGCCCGGGAATCGTGCACCCGAAATGGTATGCCGGGTCCGGTCCAGGAACAGTTCATCATGCTTCTGATGAGGAGCTGTTGATCCGCGACATGCAGGATTGTAAAGAAACGTATCCCTGCATAGTCCATCAGGTTCATTGTCCCGGCCCGTCCGGGGAAAATACCCCTCTATCCTGCAAAAAAGAGCTGCCGGCCCGGTGAGTGCCGGCAGGATGTGTGCATGGATTGCGGTTATGCTGTGTGAGTTACGTACAAGGAGGCTTCTTAACAGGTGGGATTTGTCGCCGCACGATCCCGGTGACGCTGGACAATCGTGGTCGTGCGCCAGTTCTCGCTTGTGGCGATCTCCCGGATCCATCCTCCCGCCGGCATCCGGTGCGGGGATACCGGTGTTGTAGCGTCTGATCCGCTGCGGGCATGGTGTGCTGCATGGCCCGTTTCCGTTTCATTGCTGTGTCTGTGGTGTGTGGTCATGGCGTTCTGCTCCGGTGCCGCCCCGGCTTCGATCCCGCACAGGTGGCGGGAGGGAAAGGAGCGGTCCAAGGGTTTTTCCCGCTCATACTAACCGGCTGCCCCCGGGTGCAGGGGGGAAAGCGTTCCCCTGCCCCGGTTATCGGGCGGTCTTGTGCCGGTGTGTGCGGGTGCCGAGTGTTCTTCCTGGCCCGTTTCCGGGGGTGAAAACACTCTGATCAAAAGTCCATTTCCCGGGCACTTATATTGCTAAAATATCCCGGGTGAAAGGGTTCCACTGCCAGGTTCTACGGTCGAACAAAGCGGGAGGAAGCCCTTTTTTGGCCATATGGTCCCTGTCACTTCCGGTCCCGATGAAGAGAAACTGACAAATCTTGTATCACAGGGCATTCATCTATTCCTTGCAGCGCGAGAATATCCCGGGAACGAAAATGCAGAGAAACACAACCAAACCGAGGAGAGCAATAATGAGCCAAATCCACGCTACCGGCCCGGAAGGATCTCCAGTAAAGATGAGTGGCCAGAAAAACCTTATGAGAAACATGAGGATGATAATGGCGAGGTAAAGCGTTACAGCAGGCATTTCATTCCTCCGCTCCCCAAACGTATTGTTCAGGAATGCAACCAGCGGGGCGCCAAGAAGCGCACAAATACAAACAAGCGCGAATGCCCCCCGGCCGTTGACCGACCCTCCCTGATAGAGATACAACGCAATACCAGCACCTGCAAGGACGAGAGCAAAAAACCCTTTCACTGCCGGTTGCTTCAGGAACGGCAGTGCAGGAAGAGATGAGGGGTCTGATGTGGATACGACGTCACGGCCATTGGGTTTGAGCAGAAAGTACCGTGCTATGCTATACGACATCGCGAAAACAATAATGCTTACCGTACAGACCATAAAAACAAGTATCAGGATATCCGTATCCGTCCTTTTGTCAGAATGAAATGCAATAAATGCCAGATTTGCAGCGATCACTGCCAGGGTTCCTCCAAAAATCAGTGCTTTGTTTTCGCGTGATTCGGTCACCGGATCAACAAGACTTGGCGGAATCATAGGTTCACTCGTAGATCTGCCGGCTCGCACCATACGACTGCCCGCATTTTTCATAGAACTGCTGGTGTGATTCTTCTGCAGGCCAGAACTGACCGGCAGGCAGGATTTCAGTGAGCACGGGCCGGTTACGGAATGGTTCGCTGGCGTTCAGCTGCTCCCGTATGGTTAGTGCAAGGTCCTTTTGTTCACCCGTAAGGACAAAGATGCAGGAGCGGTACTGGGAACCGGTGTAATCGCCCTGCCCGCCTTCCTGCGCCGGATCATGGATACGGAAGAATCGTTCGAGGAGCTCCTGGTACGAGATTATCGTCGGATCAAAGACCACACCCACAGCAAAAACATGGTCTGTTTCCCCACAATCGACCTGATCATACGAAGGGTCCGGCACGGAACCGCCGGTATATCCCGCGACAGTCTCTATCACGCCGGGGATGTGGCGGAACGCTGCTTCAACATCCCAGAAACAACCGGCAGCGAAAATAGCCCGGTCGTACCGGCTGTCCGTTGAATCCATCTCCATAATCGTTGGTATGAAAACCTAAAAAGGTGTGGGAAAATCCCCATAATAAACTGAACAATGAAACGGGTTACTTCCCGGCCTTCCACTGTGCATAGACATAATTCAGGTATGGTACAAATTCGGTAGTTGCCTTCTGGCTCCCGGCTGACGTGGGATGATCGTCATCCCAGCCGGACGCATAGGCAGCGGTGTTCTTTATCCCCATCATGCCACTCTCGACCTTGTGCTGGACCCGCCCGTTCACGATCCGGTGATGGTTCCCACCCTCCCTGCCGGCATCATTTATCGTACTGCTCCCGCCGTTGGAGGTCATGACATTGTAAAAGTCATACACATAGACATTCTTCCCGGAATATCCGTTGAGGTAATCATTGGTGAGCCACTCGTTAAAGGCCCGGGCATTATTGGCATATTTCCCGTCACTGAGGGGCGGGGCAGTGACGATGATGAACAGTTTATCCGGCCGGGTTTTGAAGTATTCAAGAAGGTCAAGGTAGATCCCTTTGGCATTTGCTACCGTGTGGAACTCTGACCCCGACCCCTCACCTTTCAGTGGGTTGTCAGCTATCGCCGGCACCGGATCATTGGCGTTCCCCTGCAGGGCCGAGTTCGGGAAGCAGGACTTGATCATGATGATCTCGTTCTCACCACCGGGGCTGTTGTCGAACCGGGTGTACGGGGAGTTTTTTGCATCCTCCCTGTAGACCCGGTCCATGATAGCAGGCGCCTGCGGGCTGCGGAACCAGGCCCAGTACTGGCCGATGTCGGTCATGTCGCCAATCGGGGTATTGTCCGGGCCATATGACGGCCCCCAGCCATAGTTCGTGTCACTGACATAGTAGTTGTTCTGCATCAGGGTTTTTCCCAGGTCACCATTGTCATCGGTGAGCCAGTTCTCACCGGTAGAGTGGTGGATGAAGATAAGCCGGACAGGTTTTGGCCCTGCCGGATTGTACGTTACTGATGGGGTTGTCGGTTCAACCCAGGCTTCTTCCTGCGTTTCAGAAGGCCCTGCCCCCTCCCCACCATCACTGGATGAGGGGGATGTGCAGAGAGGAATGCAGCAGAACGCAGCCAGCAGAAGGATACCAAGGATACCCAGAACGAACGACCGGGGATACATAAGGAATGGTGTTGCAGCCGGGAATTATGTATCTTTTGTATTATTTTATCGGAAAAACAGGTAAGCCGGACGATTGAGCCGGGACATTGAGACACCAATGATATGGCAATGGTCGTCAGGAAGAAGGAGACGCGGGGTAGTGGAGCCCGATGATGGTCTTTCTGATGATGAACATGCTCCCGGACCACGGGTCAGAGAATCATCGTCTGGGCCACGGCAGCATCCATGGACCGCAGCACGGAACCGATGCTGCTGGAGACATCCTCCGGAAGGTTCGGGATTGCCCGGATATCCCGGTACGCGTCCTGCAGTTGCGCCAGCGTTGCAAGGAACTGCGAAAGGGCTGCCCGGGTCCCGGCGGGGTTCTTCCTGCGTGCCATGGCCTGCAGGGTGACCAGCTGGGCTGTAGCTGTACGGGCAATCTCTGTCGGGTACGCGCTGTCCCGGCCATGGTGCTGCAGGGTTGCATTGACCAGGCAGACCCGGGTCATCAGGCCGCCATACCGGGTAAGGTGCGCTTCCAGTACGAGCGCAGCAACCGGTGATTCCGGTGTTGCGGGTATGATCGGGGTTTTCTGCGTGTGGGCATTGTCAAGAGAGAAATACCGGTTCAGGAGGCCGGCACTGTGCGATCCGTGCATCTCCATCCGGGGCACGGTCTTTGTTGTCATCATCATCGTTCACGCTCCTGTGTTGTGGTTTTTTGGATCTTGTTCATCCCCGTTCGACAGCGGAGAGAGACGTCCTGGACAGCATCCACTATCCGGTCTCACGTTCTCAGTCGTAAACGGGCTTTTCAAACGGAATTGTATCAGGCGACCCGGTGCTCAACCGGGCCCTGCAAAACCCCGGCAGGGGTGCAGGCGATTGTTACATAACCGCCGGCACCCCAGCTTCCGCAAGGACAGTAGTGGTTCCCGAAGTACCTTCTGAAGAAAGACCCGGGGAAGACGAGAACCCGGAGGGTGTTGTGCTGGTTGTTGTCGTAACCGGGGTTGTGGTGGCCGGGAAGGTGAGGCGGACCGCATTTCCGGCAACCGGCGTATAGGGCTCGTACAAAGCGGTTACGCTGAAGGCATAACTCGTCCCTGGCTGGAGTGTTCCCCCGATATCCCCGCCATTGTAGCCATCTGATTCCGTGATCGTGGCAGAGGTCGTATCCCGGCTGGTGATCCAGAACATATACCCGTCAGTCGGGTATACCGGGTTGTCCTTGTTCTTTGAAATGACAACCTTGTACCCGAGGAAATCACTGTCAGTGATCTTCTGCCAGTTGACGACAACGGAAGTACCGGAAACCTGGGCTGATACTGAGGGAACCGTGTGTGGCGGGGCAGTTGTTGTGGTTGTTGCAACGGTGGTCGTCGTTGTCGCAACCGACGGCATGGTCATTGTTATGGCATTACCGGCAACCTTGCTGTCGGGATAGATTGCCGTGATGCTGATGTAATATGCCTGGCCGGGCTGCAGTTTGCCACCGATATCGCCTCCATTATAGGTCGTGGTGGTATCCAGCGTCGCATAGTTGTGGTTCCGGTCAGTGATGTAATACATATAGCCGTCATCGGGATACTTCGGGTTCGCGTTGTTCTTTGAGACAACGACCTTGTATCCCTGGAAATCCGCATCGGTTATCGCATTCCACGTCAGAGCGATTGTGCTACCTGATACGCTCCCGGCAACGGTTGGCACGGTGTGGGGGGTTGCCGTGGTTGCAGTGGCAGTCGGTGTCGGGCTGGTTGTCGCAACAGCCGGCATGGTCATCGTAATAGTATTGCCGGTCACTTTGCTGTCGGAATAGAGTGCCGTGATACTGATGTAGTAGGTCTGGCCGGCTTTCAGTTTGCCACCGATATCGCCACCGCTGTACGTTGTCAAAGTGTCCAGCGTTGCATAGTTGTGATTCCGGTCGGTGATGTAGTACATATAGCCATCATCGGGATACTTCGGGTTTGCGTTGTTCTTTGAGACAACGACCTTATACCCGAGGAAATCTGCATCGGTTATCGCATTCCACGAGAGCGCGATTGTGCTGCCGGAAACTGTTCCGGTAACAGTAGGCCCGGCATGGGCAGGTGCCGTTGTCGTGGTGGCGACAGGTGTGGCAGTTGCTGAAATCTGCACGGTTGCTGTCGGGGTCACCGAAATAGTCCCGGTCGGGACGGGCGTTGTTGTTGAGGGGGTGGGTGTACCGGCCGGCGGTATCGTGACCGTCTTTGACAGGGTTGGGGAAGGACTGACCGCTGCGTTCGTGATCAGGTTCCGGACCCTGACGCAGGAGAGGTAGGCATCCTGTAACCCGGA
>JAAZNH010000028.1 GCA_012798365.1 Methanomicrobiales archaeon
ATTCCGCCTTCAGGAATCAGAAAATTTTTCGATCTGGTCCTCACCATGGACGATGTGGTCTCGCTGGGTGTGGGTGAGCCGGACTTCCGGACCCCATGGAACATCTGCGAGTCCAGTATCTACTCGATTGAACAGGGTACGACATCCTATACCTCCAACCGGGGCCTGCAGTCTCTGCGTGATGGCCTCTCACGGAATCTTGCCCAGGCATACAACCTCAGGTATGACAGCAACAACGAGATCATCATCACCACCGGTGTCTCGGAAGGCCTTGATATTGCCATCCGCGCGATCACGGATCCCGGGGACGAGATCCTTGTTGCCGAACCCTGCTATGTCTCGTACAGCCCCTGCGTCAGCCTGGCAAGCGGAACGCCGGTACCGGTACCCTGTGTTGAGAAGGATCATTTCAAACTGAATCCGGATACCCTTGCTGAGAAGATCACGAAAAAGTCAAAAGCCCTCCTGATCAGCTTCCCGAATAATCCCTCCGGAGCGGTCATGATGGAGAGCGATCTCAAGGCCATTGCAGACCTTGTCATCGATCACGATCTCCTGCTCATCAGCGATGAGGTCTATTCGGAGCTCTCGTACGAGAAACGCCACTGTTCCGCAGCAACCGTCAGCGATCTCTGGGAACGGACCATCACCCTCAACGGGTTCTCCAAGGCCTATGCCATGACTGGCTGGCGTATCGGGTATCTCTGCGCACCAAAGGAGATCTGCGATGCAGCGCTCAAGATCCACCAGTATGTTATGCTCTGTGCTCCGGTCATGGGGCAGGTTGGGGCAGCCGAGGCGCTTCACTCCGCAGAGGAAGATAAGAACAGCATGGTCAACGAATACCGGCTCCGGCGTAACCTGTTTGTTGCGGGCCTGAACCGGATCGGTCTTCCCTGCCATGTTCCTGAAGGTGCGTTCTATGCATTCCCCTCTATTGAGAAGACCGGGCTGACCGATACAGAATTTGCCGAACGGCTTCTGAAAGAACAACGGGTTGCTGTTGTGCCAGGCAGTGTCTTTGGCCAGGGCGGGGAGGGACATATCCGGTGTGCGTATGCCGTTTCGCGCGAGAAACTCAATGAAGCGCTCCGGAGAATGGAAATCTTCCTGAGCGGTCTCTGACGCACAAAATAGCGCCACCCTTTTTCTTTTACCCGTTTCCCGCGATAACACACCGGTTCGTCCGGAGTGCTGGCAATCCGTGAAGCACTTGTGAGGGATAGTTTATTTTGGGACTCAACCAATACTACATGAAAGACAATGACCTGTACGATCATCGTAGGTGGATTTTTTGGGGATGAGGGCAAGGGCAAGGTTGTTGCCCATATCGCCCACAAGGATAAGCCTGTAATCATCTCACGCGGCGGTGTCGGCCCGAATGCCGGCCACACTGTCCAGGTCGGGACCAAGGAATATGGTGTCCGGATGGTCCCGTCCGGTTTTGTATACAAGGATGCAAAGCTCTGCATTGGCAGCGGTGTTCTCGTTGACCCCCGTGTGCTGAAGCACGAAATCGAGATGCTTGGCGTCCAGGGCCGCGTCTTTGTTGACAAGCGCTGTGGTATTATTACCGAAGATCACATTGCCCGCGACAAAGGTAACTCCCATCTCTCCAAGACCATCGGAAGTACCGGATCCGGTTGCGGCCCGGCCAATTCCGACCGTGTCATGCGGACATCCCCGCAGGCAAAAGATGTCCCGGAACTTAAGGAATACCTGATGGATGTTCCCAAAGCCATTGACGACTCACTCCGGCAGAACAAGAATATCCTTCTTGAGGGCACGCAGGGGTTTGGCATCTCCCTTTATTACGGTACCTACCCGTTCGTCACCAGCAAGGACACTTCAGCCTCCCAGATCGCGGCAGACAATGGTGTCGGACCTACCAAGATCGATGATGTCATTGTCGTCTTCAAGGCATACCCGACCCGGGTGGGCGAAGGCCCGTTCAGCACCGAAATGACAGCGGAAAAGTCCGATGCCATGGGAATCCAGGAATTTGGCACGGTCACCCACCGCAAGCGCCGTGTTGGCGGATGGGATGGGGAGATGGCCCGCTACTCAGCCATGATTAACGGCTGCACGATCGCCGCTATCACCGGCATTGACCGCGTTGACAAGGACTGTTTTGGTGCAACCCAGTACAGCCAGCTCAGCAAGAAAGCAAAAGACTTCATCAAGCAGGCAGAGGCCGATATCGGCAGCCCGGTCGGACTCATCTCCACCGGTCCTGAAATCACCCAGATCATTGATATCCGGGATGAACTGGCATGAAACGCTCACTGATGGATATCCTTTGTTGTCCGGTCTGCAAGGGCGATCTCGCCCTTACAGCAGATAAGGAAGATGCAAAAGAGGTCCTTGAGGGCACCCTGCATTGCGCTTCCTGCAAGACGGACTATCCCATTCACGAGGGAATCCCGGACCTGCTGCCCCGTACAAACCAGTAAAAGGTCCCGGCATGAACCTCCCGCTGCCCGTTTCCGCGCTCATCTCCTCCGGTGCGGGAGGATCCGGACCCGGTTACGATATCCACCTTAACCGCAGCGGGATCAATTCAATCGATCCCCCGGACGAGGAGATCATGGTGGAGATTGGCTCCAGCCTCCCCCTCCATTTCCTCAACCGGGGGGCCCCGATCCATATCACTGCCAGTTCTTCCAACGCCAGCATGTACACGGACTTTTTCCATGAGAACATGTATGTCGTGGATGAATCCGTCCTGACCATCCCGATACATAAGGACTGCCGTGAAGGCTTTTTTGACCTGGATATCATTGCCGGCTATGGCGCGGTAAAAACCAGCGTGCGTGTCCATATCATCCCCATCCAGCGCCTCCGGCCTGTTGTGCAGGAAGAGTTCCCCCTCCAGCCTGTTGCAAAGGGCAGGCCCCACCTGCTCATGATCCTCATGGGCATTTCCCTTATTTTATACAGCAGCTGGCTCTATACCTCGATGGAATTTCTGAATATTGCCGCATTCCTTCTCCTCATTGTCGGGGCCCTGTATACATGGTACCGGCAGGATTAATCGCAGCAGCCGCTGTTCTGTGTGCGGCGCTGGTAATTGACCGGCTGATCGGCGATCCGCACTCACGGTTTCATCCGGTTGCGCTGCTTGGCTCCTTTATTGGATTGTGGGGAAAACCG
>JAAZNH010000223.1 GCA_012798365.1 Methanomicrobiales archaeon
AGCAGCAGTTACTTGAGGCATTCCAGGCGCTTCTGCGCCTGAAAAACGAGTGCTCCTGCTCGGTCTTCTCCGAATGCGGCCTCTCCGATATGACCGTGAAACAGGTCGCGTACCTGAAAGTGATCGATTCCCAGGGGGAGGTCACGTTCAGCCGGCTTGCCGAGATCACCGGGACCTCAAAACCCACGGTCACCGAGATGATCAACAAATGTGTACGGATGGAATGTGCATACCGGGAACCCTGCCCGGATGATGGCCGGATCCAGTATATCCGCCTGACCGACAAGGGGAAGATGATCGCAACAGCCGAACAGGCCGCCCTGCGCCGTCTGATCGCACGGATGATGAATGCGCTGGACGAAGACGAGCGGCAAGAGCTGATCGCCCTGCTCCGGAAAGTCCGGTAATTTTTTTCACCGGAACAAAAGTTAGGTAAATTCGAACTAAATGATTGAGGAAACCATGCAGGAACAACAAATCCAGGTTCCAGAGAAACTGGTTATACCGCTCTTCGAAATGGTTGTATACCCGGAGAGCCGCACGAAATTCGCTGTTGATGAAACTACGGGCAGCCTGCTGCTCGAAGCCATGGAGAGCGGCGAGAGCACGCAGGCCATTGCCCTGACTGTAAAGAGCGGGACACGGGCATGCGAACTGAACAGTGAATCGCTGTACAGGATTGGTACTCTTTTGCGGCTCTCGCATCTCCAGCCGGCCGATGACGGGTATGTCGTGATGGCCGATGTAGTCCAGAGAGTCGCTGCAACAGGCATCACAGAAAAGAACGGCCGGTATTATGCTACGTTCAGGATCCTTCCTGATGAGAAGGATATCGATGACGACCTGCGGGGCCGGATCCTTACCGATATCAAGCTGACCATCCACGAGACAAGCAGCCGGTTCACCGGCTCTGAACAGTTCACTAAACCCATCGATGAGATGGACCGCGTGGACCAGGTCATGGGTTTTGTCATGCCGTTTCTGCCGGTCAGTGTTGCCGAGAAGCAGAACCTGCTTGAGATCACCTCCCTGCGTCAGCGGTATATCACGTTCCTTGAACTTCTCACCCGGGCTCGGGACACAATCGCGATCCGGATGGAGATGGCAAAGAAAGTCTCTGACCGTGTCGGGAAGTCCAACCGCGAGGCTATGCTGCGCGAGCAGCTGAAGGTGATCCAGGAAGAGCTGGGTGAGGAGACCGGCGAAGAATCCGACAGCGGGTACCGCGAGAAGATCACGCAGTCTGCAATGCCGGATGATGTGAAGAAGAAGGCACTTGCCGAAGTACGCAAACTGGAGACCGGCGGTCCCCATAACCACGAGGGGACCGTGATCCGGAACTGGCTCGATCTCCTCGTCGACCTGCCCTGGAGCCCGACCGAACCACAGGGTATCGATATTACGCAGGCCAGAAAAGTCCTGGAAGAGCACCACAACGGCCTTGAGAAAGTCAAGGAGCGGATCATCCAGCACCTTGCGGTGATGAAGCTCAAAAAAGAGAAGCAGGGCTCGATCCTCCTCTTCTCCGGCCCGCCGGGGACGGGAAAGACCAGCCTTGGGAAGAGCATTGCACAGGCCCTTGGCAGGAAGTATGTCCGGGTCAGCCTGGGCGGGGTGCGGGACGAGGCCGAGATCCGGGGCCACCGGCGTACGTATGTCGGGGCCCTGCCCGGCAGGATCATCCAGGGGATCCGGAAAGCCGGTGTCAAAAACCCGGTCTTTGTGCTGGACGAGATCGACAAGCTCGCCTCATCGTACTCCGGGGACCCGGCCAGCGCCCTCCTTGAAGTCCTTGACCCGGAGCAGAACAACACCTTCTCGGACCACTATCTCGAGGTGCCGTTCGATCTCTCGGATGTGCTCTTCATAGCAACTGCCAACAACCTTGCCACCATTCCGGCACCGCTTCTTGACCGGATGGAGCTGATCACGATCTCCGGCTATACCCGGAACGAGAAGTTTGCCATTGCAAAGGACCATCTCATACCTGCGGTCCTTGCAGAGCACGGCCTCGACACTGAAACGCTCCGGTTTGAGGATGAAGCCCTCAGAACCATCATCGACAAATATACCCGTGAAGCCGGGGTCCGGTGGCTCCGGAAGCAGCTGGCAAAAGCTGCCCGGCATGTCTCGGAGAAGATCGTTGACGGCACCGCGGAGAAACCGTTTGTCGTCACTTCAAAGAACCTTGGGGCAATTCTGGGAAAAGAGATGATCAGGAAGGATGTTGCCCGCAAAGAGGCCGTGCCCGGCGTGGTGACCGGTCTTGCGTGGACCCCGGTTGGCGGCGAAATCCTCTTCATCGAAGGGACATTCATGCCCGGGAAGGGCAGCCTCACGCTGACCGGCCAGCTCGGTGACGTGATGAAGGAATCTGCAGCAATTTCCCTCTCGCTCATCCGCTCCCGCCTTGGCGGGCAGCCGGGCCGGGTGGATTTCCTCACCAGTGACATCCACATCCATGTGCCGTCCGGTGCAACGCCCAAGGACGGGCCTTCGGCCGGTGTCACTCTGTTTACTGCCCTTGCATCGCTGATGACCGGAAAAACTGCTGCACCCGACCTTGCGATGACCGGCGAGATTACCCTCAGCGGGGCAGTCCTTCCGGTGGGAGGCATTAAGGAAAAAGTCCTTGCCGCCCACCGGGCCGGAATACGGACGATCATCCTGCCCCGGGAGAACGAGCGGGACGTTGAGGATGTCCCCGTGGATGTACGGCGCGAACTCGTCTTCATTCCGGTTGACACGGTTGAGGATGTGCTCCGGGAAGCGCTGGGTATCACCCTCCCCGGGCTAATGGCCCATTATACCGGAAGCCCGGCTGTGCCGGCCCGGAACCACTGATCCTCTTTTTTCTGATGGGAAAACCCCTTTTTCTGCTGTCCGAACGGGCATCCGCAGGCAGGAAAACCTGTCATGGATCTGCGTTTCCGGCAGGCACCTTGGGGAGAACTTACGTATCCCCCATGATGCAATGATACCATGAGCGGGGAAAAGAGGGGTAGTTCCTGCAGAAAAGGGGAGGTGTGGATGTGTTGTGGTTACCCCTTTCCTGCGTAACTGAGCAGGACAACCTGGCGGCTGTCCGCATACTCCCATTCGGTGCAGGGTTATAAACGACTTATGTGCCAGAATTCGTCGCGTCCGGACAAATACGCAAAAATCCGTGGATCCGGGTGCGCCGCGCAAAAGGGAACCAGCAAAACCCCCCCTGCACCATCCGTTCCCCGTGGAGGGAGACGAGAAAAATTGGAAACCCGAAATAGCCGGGTGTCCTCCGGCACGGACGGACCCGCTCCCGTCACGGGAATCCCCGCGCTCCATTGCCGGGTTCCCGTCCCCCTATATATGACCTCTCTGCCGGAATTCGTCGCATTGCCGACCCGACGAATTCTGGCACATAAGGAGTATTAAATAAAACTTTTAATCCTGTTTTCGAGTGATTCCATGAAGGTTCACTGGTTATTTATTGGATTAGTGGTCGCTGCTGCATGTGCAGTGGCGCCGGTATCGGCAAAGATCATCGAAGAAAAGGACGGGTATATTGTCTCAACCATTGAGGATCCTGGCAATCTCCCAACCCTGGAAACAGCTGCAGCCCGGCTGGCGTCCAACACCATCAGGCAGGGCCAGTCCAACAACCATATCACCAATGTTCCCGGGGGGAAAACCACGTTTGATTCAGACCTGAACTGGGGAAATACGGCAAATTCCCTTTCCCTTACGATCTCGGCACCGGGCATAACGTTCGGCCCGTATTATGATAGTAAGGACGGGAGTATCAATGGCCGGATCACCCTGCGAATCCAGAATGCCGGGGGCCTGCCTTCCGGGCCATGGACCTCCACGGTCTATGGATACAGCGTGTCCGGCTCACAGGGTTACTCGTACGCAGGATGGGCGAGTTAGATCATAACCCTTTTTTTATCAGCCATAAAATAATTATCCATGGTGAAATCGATCAGAAATTATTCCGCAGTACTGGTCATTTCCCTCTCTCTTGCGCTGCTGGCGCCGGCCTGTGCCGCCGAGGTTACCCACGGGTATACTGTGGAAGGTATCTCCCCTGATGAAATCCGGGGCGAGCCGCTCGAGATGCGCCAGGTTGAACTCTGGGAGCTTCCTCCCACGGTCATTATCCTGGTGTTGCTTATCCCGTTTTCCAGTATCCTCGGCTTCCCGCTTGAGCTGTTCCTTTTCCTGAGACTCCTGGCTTTCCTGGGGTACCGGTTTGTGGTGCAGGACAGCCTGTTCCGGAATGCTGCAAGGAACCGGATCTATACCTGCATCCGGGAGAACCCGGGGATCTATTTCAATGAACTGGTGCGGATGACCGGCATCAATCGCGGAACCATCCGCTACCACCTGACCCTTCTCCTGCTGATGCAGCGGATAACTACGCTTGAATCCTCCGGTAATACCTGGTTCTTTGCGGATTCCGGGATATATTCGGACATGGAGAAGAATGTCCTGCTCCATCTCCGCAACGCTATGGACTGCCAGATCTTCCGGCTGTTGCTCGAGAAACCAGATATCACCCGTGAATCCCTTGCCGAACTGCTGGGACTCTCGGTATCAACCGTGAGCTGGCGCATGAAACGGCTCTGTGACGAGGAACTTATCAATACCTGGCGTGCCGGCAGGAATGTCCAGTACGGGATTGTCCCGGATGCCCGGCCCTACCTGGAAAAACACCTTGCTGCAGTCCCGGCAGTCCCGCAGGCTGGTGTATTGCAACCGGTAACGGAATCTGTCTGAGTGGTCCCTTCAGGAAAGGGACCCAGTATGACCGGATTCAGGGATATACCTGTGATACCTTTTTTCCCAAACACTGGATTGCATGTCAGCGGATCATGGTGGTATTCCCGTCCTTTCGGGGCACTCCTGTTATGTAAAAAGTGGGATATGGTCTGGCCTGCAGGGCCGGGAAAAATATGGGATCAGGGGCAGCCGGGTTCCCGGTCGCATTTCCTGCGGCACTCATCGAGTTTCTCTGCGATGACACTCGTGGTAGTCCCGGCAGCAACCCCGCAGGCCGGGCCGCAGGTGTTGGGCTGGTGGACCGGGTCGTAGATCATCTCGGTCGGCGTCGGCTGGACCGTCTCAATGACCGTAGGCGCCCCGGTCGGTGTCTCCGGCACGTGGACGGGGTCACAGATGGTCCCGCCCGGGTCATGGACGGGATCACAGATCATGGTCATGCTCTGGTACACGAGGTACCCGAGCACGATGGAGATGAGGGCGGCAACCGAGGCTATGGCAATCTTGGCGGTCTGGCTCTCAATTGCTGCATCCAGCACACAGCCGGCCACGTAACTGATGATGAGGGTAATGACCAGCAGGATAGTCATATCGATCATAAGACCGGTGACGATGAGAAGCACAAACCAGAACGGGATGACCAGGGTTCCTGCAAGGAGCAGTTTTGTCCCGTTTGGCGAGAAGAGGTCACCGTCAGCCATTGATGTATAATCGGTCTTTTTTGTAATCAATCTTGTTGTCGGCTAGACCTGGAAAATGGTCCGGAGTAACCCGGACTGCTGGAGTGCCCCTGACACCCGGTAATCGCGGAATTTCCGTTCCGCAACCTGGAGCCGGTTCATCCTGCGGGTCAGTGCCTCAGCGTCCGATATCAGCCCGGTGCAGCTGGTACGGATCGAACCGGCAAGGGATTCGATCCCTTCGGCCGGGTCCGGTTCTGCGGCAAGCGCATACATGCGGAAAATCTGGTCAAGGACGCCGGTGTTGCTCCGGGCGATCAGGGCATGGGTGTCTGCAAGGATGCTGTCCGCGGCCGGGCCCGGGTAGAGCCGGTGCACGACATGGGCCCCGTACGCAAGGGCGATCATGGTGTGGGCAAGCCCTGAATACCCGGAGTCCGGCCGCCGGAACGTGGCAAGGCTGATCCGGAACAGCCGGTCCACGTCAGGATCGCAGATCCGGTAGTCCCAGTTCGGCCAGCTGCCCATGAGCAACCCCTCGTTCATTACCTGCCGCTCAAGCGGCGACCCGGCCACGATCTCTGCCCGGCCAAAATCGAACGGGTAGCCCGGGTGTTCCTTCATGAACAGGATGTTCTCATTGATCTCGTCCAGCGTTGCATGCGGGTGGAAGATGAGCAGGTTGTACGTGACCACGATCCCGTGCCGGTCCAGCAGGCTGAAAGCCCGGCTGATGTGGTCCACCTTTGATCCCCGGATCAGGGATGACAAGCCGGTTGCACTGGCATTCTCGACCCCGAGAAATACCCCGACAACCCCGAGTTTGTCGAGCCGGTCCGCGACTTCCGGGGTGATCGAGTCAGGGCGGGCCTTGATGAGGAATGCGACCCGGGACCGG
>JAAZNH010000224.1 GCA_012798365.1 Methanomicrobiales archaeon
ACTTCCCGTTAAAGGTAACAAGTGCCGGGTGATCCCCTGACAGGTGCTCAACCGTTGCAAGAAGGGCGGCTTCCTCCTCTTCAATATCCCGCAGCAAGTACTGGTAAACCTCAAGCCGTTCATTTTTCAGTTTTCCGATCCCGAACAGGATGATGGGGCGGCTGAACAATCCCAGCGTCTCTATGTCAAAGAAAACAAAGTCTTCCCCATTGTGCAGACCCGTTGTGCCAAGAACGCTGCGATGGGACTTCGAATGGCGGTTTCCAATCAGCTCCATGATTTCAAGGGTGTTTCCGGCAGAAAGGCAGGACACTACATCGCGGGCATCATCCCGATAACGGGGGTGGTTACAGAGATCGGTGACAGTTGCATACCCGCGACTTTTAAGTTTTTTCTGGGTAGCTGAGCCAATTCCATAGACCAGTGTGAGGTCGGTGAGCGTATCCTGCCTGAACCGGTTGGCATCAACAGGTGCATGGATTAGAGAATGGGTGCTCTCCTTCACAAAGCAAATACCTGCCGCGTTCGTCTCATCACGTCCGGTAAAAACTGAGGAGAACGATCTTCCCCGGTATTCCCGGAGCAGCTCGCCAAGGTAATTCCGGGCATCATCATATTCCGATGAATACACAAAAGAGGGGGAAAAACTTGTTCCGAATACATTCCCGTCCCGGATCACTTCATACTCCCGCATGTCCCTGACCCGCTGCTGCCAGAGCGATCCGATCCGTTGCGGGAAATCTGTTGCCGACATATCCTGCACAAGAATCCTGAGGCGGGATAGTTAAATCCCCGGCCGTGCAGGGTGAAAGTGTTAGAGAATATCTACTATCACGGGTCATGTCTACCATATCCCATGATAGCTGTCTTCCAGCATGGAGTGGATGAAACCGCAGGGGAGGTTGGTAACTATCTCAGGACTTGCAGGATCCCATATACCCTGTTCCCGCTCTTCGAGTCCGGATATTTTCCCACAGAACTGCCACAACACCTTATCGTCCTCGGGGGTGAGATGAGCGTCAATGATACCTGGAAGTATCCCTTTCTCCTTAAAGAACTCGAGATAATCCGGGCTATGATTGCCAAAAACCGGCCGATCCTTGGGATCTGTCTTGGTGCGCAGCTTATCGCTTCTGCAGGGGGGCAGAGGGTGTTCAGAGATACTCGCGAAGAGGGCTGGATCACCATTCACGGCAGCGACAGCAGGTACCGGCACGTTTTTCCAAAACGTTTCACGGTATTTCACTGGCATGATGAAACATTTACCCTGCCATTGGGAGCTGAACTCCTTGGTAAAGGATCTGTCATTCCCAACCAGGCATTCCGCTATGGCAGTGCCATTGGCGTCCAGTACCATCCAGAAGTAACACTCCAGATCATTTCACGGTGGACAGAAGGGCACGATGCATCCCAAAGAAAGAAAATATTAGCGCAGTCCGAACAGTACATTTCCATGAACCGGCAGCACTGTCACACCCTGGTTGATCATTTTATCCGAGGAGGGCTACTATGAGCGGGATCAGGGGATTCCTCATTGACCTTGACGGGGTTATGTATACAGGAGATCTACCGATTCCCGGTGCCGCTGCAGCGATTGAATTCCTTGACAAGAATGGATACTCGTACCGTTTTGTGTCAAATACAACCAGGAAATGCCGGCGAACAATTACGAGAAATCTTGCACACCTTGGCCTGGCAATCCCGGAAACCCAAATTTTTACTCCACCGGTTGCCGCAGTAGCGTACATGAAAGCAACCGGAAAAACTGCTTCCCGCTTTCTGGTGACGGGTGATGCACGGGGCGAATTTCCCGACACCCCGCCCATGCAAGCACACGCCGATCTGGTCATTGTCGGTGATGCAGGCAACGAAATTACCTACAATACCCTTAACACGGCCTTCCGTGACCTGATGAACGGGGCAGAACTTATCGCTCTTGAAAAAGACCGGTACTGGATGGCGCCTGAAGGACTCTCGTTGTCGGCCGGGCCATTCATTGCTGCCCTTGAATATGCAACCGGAAAAACTGCGGTGATTATGGGCAAACCATCAAAGGCATTCTTTGAACTTGCCCTTCAGGACATGGGACTCCGGCCTGACCAGGTAATTATGATTGGCGACGATATCCGCACAGATATTGGTGGAGCTCAAAACGCAGGTATGCGGGGCGTTCTTGTCAGGACGGGAAAATTTTGTAGGAACGATATCAGCGAATCTCAGATCCGGCCGGATCTGATCATTTCCTCGATTGCTGACATTACAACAATAGTGTCCACGGCAGATCAGGACTTGTGGGAGCGATAAGCATGGCTAACAGGATACTCACAACAGCTATCACAATCCTGCTCGTGGGTATCCTCGCCATTGCTGCGATCATCGTAGCTGACATCTATTTTCCTGAAAACCGTGTCGTGACACCGGGGATAGAACCCGTTGTTTCCGGCCAGCCACCGGTCCCGGTCTCAACAACATACCTGTTCCAGAACGGGCGGGCAACCATCGCTGTTTCAGTGAACGGATCCGTTTACGAAGGCGCAAAAAAGGCCGATAAGTCTGTGACAATCATCGGGAATATTTCCGATAAGATCTGGATTTCGGATAGTTACCGGGCGATGGTGAATGATCCGGCCCAGGATACACTATACCGTGATCTGCTTAACGGATTCCGGAAAATCCGGGATGAACACACCCTTGACTCAGATGAATATCTCGAACTGATGGCAGTCTATGTGCAGTCCATGAGATACGAGACGCTTGAAGAGAACCCGGCAAAATTTCCGGTCGAGACGGTTGTTGACCAGGCCGGGGACTGTGACGATAAGAGCCTGCTGCTTGCCGGGCTCCTGGCTCGCGAGGGGTATTCAGTGGCACTCCTTTCTTTTGGCCCGGAGAACCACATGGCACTCGGGGTTGGCTCACCAGACTGCCATTATTGGGATACCAGGTATATGTTTCTGGAAACCACCAATGTATCCTACGTCGGAGTTGTGACAGAAAAACTGG
>JAAZNH010000225.1 GCA_012798365.1 Methanomicrobiales archaeon
CTCCGCGGCCGCCTGCGCCCTGCGCTGCCATTCGAGCCGCAGCCGCTCCCGGCTGGCCGACGACGCCTGGAGGTGGGCCAGGGCCCGGATCACCTCCACCGGGCGGGACGCCTCCCCGAGGTCCTGCATCCGCAGGGATCGCGAAATGGAGTTCACAATACCGGTCCGCACCTCGCGCGATTTCCCGGGTGTCCATCAGCATTCCATGGTCCCGTGCGCAGGCTTTATACCCGGCTTCTGCAGCGGTCATGCACTCCTGGTGCCGGTCCTCAGCGTCCCTGCCGGCCGTAAACGACGTGTTCCGGGTCATGGTCAGTCCACCATCAACCTCCGTGGTCTCGATGCCTATGATTGTCCCGCATGCGATAGTCCTGTTGATCTTTTCATACTGGCACCGCATCTGGTCATCATGGGATACCGCATAGAACGTGCCATCAATCCATCGCTCACTGGTCAGGACCAGCGGGCGGCAGGCGGGTGGAGCAGGATCGCGGGAAAAACTGGTTATCCGGAATTGCTTATCTTGGTAGGTTCCGGTGATATCACAGGAAGTGATCTTCATAGCCCAGGTGTCATAAGGTTCGTAAATAAGACACGTGCCGGGGTTGCAGGTTGCCGTGTATGAATATTCGTACTCGTTTTCACCACTTCCATTGAGGAGTTTTGTGATACGGTGATCGTCCAGCCATGCAGGACCGGGATTCATATGGGGCAGCGAACCGCGACAGCTCATGGTAAACCGGACCGGGCTGTCAACCGGAGTCCCGTTGTCGGTAATAAAAACCCGGGTTGTTGTAGCAACGATCGGGTCTGCACACACCGGCTGAAGCAGGAACAGGAGAACGAAGACCGTGAGGAAAAACTGCTGTTGTTTCATAGCGCAATACTCCGATAATTCCGTAGTGGTTTTTAAAATATAAAGAATGAAATTTATTATATGTTTCTATTCTTCTTTTGCTGATTAAATGGGGGAGGCTGGCACATGCCCCTTTCTTTTTCATCTTTGCATTCCCATCTTTCTCCATGACAGAACCCGGGACCCCACGGCCCTATCCCGAACTTGTTGCCCTCATCGACAAAATCCTTGATGCGTGCGATGACGAGGTCCCCTGCATTGTGAAGCGGCTGGACGGTCTTGATGAAGCAACCCGGGGCGAACTTCTTGTCTCGGACCTGCTCAACGCGTACCAGGTCTTTTACTTTATGTTCCGGCGCGACCCGGGCGACCTTGTCCGCGAGCGTCTCGAACTGGATCCGGCATCATCGCTCCGCGGTGGCCTGCTGGTTGAAGAAACGGATTTGCTGGAGATGTATTTTGCCATCCGTGAAGGCAAACCGCTGATCGCCATCAGCGATGGTGACAAGGTTGTTGCAGCGTTTTCCGGCAACGGGGCATACGAAGCGGGCCGGCAGTTTCTTGCGAGCCCGGAGTGGCAGTAGGGAACCTGGTACCTGCCTGACCTGAGTATCATATCTGATTATTCCCCATCCGGTTTTCTCCTGTTTTTTCGTATTTTGTGATTCATAGTAAGGCCCTGATGTAACCCGGTTTATCGTAACCGTGATGCCGGCTTCTCCGCTACGGCAATCAGAAAGTTTAACGCATCATGGGACAAATGGTACTTTCAGCCCAAAAGGGAGATAGTGGCCATGACGAAAAACTCTGTCCCACTCACGGAGAAAGTTCTGGTCTCGTACGAGACCAAACAGGTCCTGATGTCGATCCGGGAACCCGGGGAGCGGTACGGCGATGTGATTGAGCGGGTTCTTTCAGACCGGAAGCGCCAGGACTTCATTGCACATCTTGACCGGGTTGCAGCGGAAGGCGATTTTGTTTTGCTTGATGATGATCCTGAATATGCAAGCCTGAAAAAAGAGATGCAGCGTGAGACTCGAAATCATAAGAAAGGTGCTGCAGTACATTAACCAGCTTCCGGAAAAAGACCGGAGGATCATTAAACTGCACCTGCTGAAACTGGAAGACCCGTACACTGCACCCGATGTCGAGCTCTTACGGAATGGTCATTGCAGGATGCATATTGCACATTCCTCTACGGCTTTTTTTAAAGTGCTGCCCGGAGGAATCGTCAGGGTTCTTGATGTGATGACAATCGAAGAGGCGCACAAGCGGTACAAACGGTTCGGGAAATGAGATGAACGGTGAACGTTATTCCGGTGTTATTCCCGATATGACTGATGGGGAGGATAACCGGGTCTGTGATTTTTTACTGAGATTAGATCCTGCAGTCCGCGATGAAATCGCAGAATACGTAACAACAGCCAAGGCTGAGTTGGATCATGAGAAGCCGCGGAAGTTGTTGCTTTGACAATCGCTAATGCATGCTTACTGTTCAATTTTATGTAAGGAGACGATGGTGCAACAGAGATCCCCC